>JBGTCW010000231.1:0-24667 GCA_041748635.1 Ilumatobacteraceae bacterium
TGACCGAGATGACGGTCGCCAGCACCGACAGCGCCTTCTCGAATGGCACGTCCAGCTCGTCGTACTGAGTGTCCATCAACGTGTAGGAACCTGCCTGGATCTCGGTGCACCAGGTGTTGATGTCCCACGTCCCAGTTCCTCCCCCGGACACGATGTCGCCTCCCACGAGTTCGTGCGCCCGAAGCAGGATCGCCATCGCCGCTTCGACCTTCTCACTCTTCTGGTCGCGATCGTGCACCATCATCAGGTGGCCCTCGTAACCCATCACCCCTCGAACCCCCAGCCCGGCGGCCCGTGCCCGATCGGCGAGGCGTCCGGCGTCGTCAACGTCGCACCCGCAGCGCGGCAGCCCGACGTCGACGTCGACGAGCACCGAACGCACGCCACCGGCGATCGCGGCGTCGAGCGTCGCGTCGGAATCGATCGCCACCGTGATGTTCGCCCGATCGGCGAGAGCACCCAGACGTCCGACGTCGAGGCTCTCGTTCGCGAGCAGGAGGTCGTCGATGAGTCCAGCGGCGACCAGCCCCTCGATCTCGCGTGGCGTCGCTGCACAAAAAGAGTGATGACCGTCGGCGTCGAGACGCTTGGCCATCGCGGTCGACTTGAAGGCCTTCACATGAGGCCGCAGCTTCGCGCCGGGCAGCACGGCGTCCATCGCAGCCAGGTTCCGATCGAACGTCTCGATGTCGACCAGCAGCGCTGGCGTCGTCACGTCGGATGTGGTCGAAGGGTCGGTGCTCATCGACCCATCATGCACCGCACACCAGAACGTCCCGGTATGTTGCGCTGAGCGCAACCGGGCCGCGATGTTTCGGACCGGAGGCGGTGTATCGGCGGTGCGGTTACCGTGGCGCAGTGCAGCTCGACCTCGATTTCGTCCGCTTGAACTTTCCGGCGTTCTCCCGGCCGATCAACGAGGGGCAGTCGTTCTTCGAGAACGCCGGCGGATCGTTCGCCTGCCGCCAGACGATCGATGCACTCACCTCGTACTACACCGATCTGAAGGTGCAACCGTTCAGCGACTTCCAGTCGTCGAGCCGTGCCGGTGAGCTGATGGACCGGTCACGTGAACGATGGGCCGAGGCGCTCGGCGTCGAGGCGCGCGAGGTCGTGTTCGGCCCGTCGACGTCGGCGAACACCTATGTGCTCGCGCACGCGTTCTCCGACGTGCTGGCACCCGGCAACGACGTGATCGTCACCAACCAGGATCACGAAGCGAACACCGGCGCGATTCGACGCGCAGCGGAACGCGTCGGCTGTGGGATCAAGGAGTGGCGCATCGACCCGGTGTCCGGATTGCTCGACCTCGCCGACCTCGAGGCGCTGCTCAGCGAACGGACGGCGCTGGTCACCGTTCCGCATGCCTCGAACATCGTCGGTGCCGAGAACGATGTCGCCCGCATCACCCAACTCGCGCATGGCGTCGGCGCCCGCGTGATCGTCGACGGCGTGTCGTTCGCCCCGCACTCGCTCGTCGATGTCGGTGCACTCGGCGCCGACGTCTATCTGTTCAGCCTCTACAAGACCTACTCCGTACATCAGGGTCTGATGGTGGTGCGATCGGGAGTGATGGCCGAGCTGCCGAGTCAGAGCCATTTCTTCAACGACTCGGTCGTCGACAAGCGACTCAATCCGGCGGGCCCGGACCACGCCCAGGTCGCCGCAGCGTGCGCCGTGCTCGACTACATGGAGGAGCTCCACCATCACCATGGCGGCTCGCAGGCCGACGGGCTCCACGCAGCGGTCGCAGAGGTGTCGGCGCTGTGGCGTGCCCACGAAGATGCCCTCACGTCCCGCGTGCTCGACGCACTTGCCGATCGCTCCGATGTCCGACTGATCGGACCGTCGACCCTCGGCGCCATCGACGGACACCGTTGCCCAACCATCGCGTTCAGCCCGCTCCGGCGAGACCCGCGGGAGGTCGCGAGCGCACTCGTCGAGCGTGGTGTCCAGACGAGTTCGGGGCACTACTACGCCGCTCGGGTGTTGGAGGGTCTGGGCGTCGACCCCGATCGAGGTGTGGTCCGGCTGTCGTTCGTGCACTACACCTCAACCGACGACGTCGATCGCGCCGTCGAGGCCCTGGAGGCAGCGCTCGGCTGATCGGTGCGCCATGCCGATGCCGTGATCCCGTCCGTTCCCGGACTCGTGGCGCTGAAAATCGCCGAGCGTTGCGACCTGGTCTGACCGAACCGGACCCCACCGCCTACGCTTCGGACGTGTCAGAAGCTGCGCCCGTCATCGGTGTCGTCATGGGATCGTCGAGCGACTGGCCGACGATGGCCAAGGCGGTCGAGGTGCTCGAGTCGTTCGGCGTCGCACACGAGGCCAAGGTCGTCAGTGCACATCGCATGCCGGACGAGATGTTCGCCTACGCCGAGTCGGCGACGCAGCGAGGACTCCGGGCGATCATCGCCGGGGCCGGCGGTGCAGCACACCTTCCCGGGATGCTGGCGGCCAAGACCATCGTGCCGGTGCTCGGCGTCCCGGTCGCCTCTCGACACCTCGCCGGCCAGGACTCGCTCTACTCGATCGTGCAGATGCCCGCCGGCGTTCCGGTTGGCACCTTCGCGATCGGTGAGGCGGGAGCGATCAACGCGGCGCTCTTCGCCGTGTCGATGCTGGCGCTCGACGATCCGTCGCTGGCGGGGGCGCTCGACGACTACCGCGCCGCACGTCGCGAAGCTGCCGGGTCATCGCAGCTTCCACCCTCGTGATCGTCGCGCCGGCCATGCGTCACTCGCCGATCCTGCCGCCCGCCACGCTGGGCATCCTCGGCGGGGGCCAACTCGGTCGATATGCCGTGATGGCGGCGGCGTCGATGGGCTATCGCACGATCGTCCTCGATCCTGATCCGTCGGCACCGGCCGGGCTCTTGGCCCACGAGCACCTTGTTGCGGCGTACGACGACACCGAGGCGCTTCGTCGGCTCGCGTTCGAGTGTGATGTCGTGACCACCGAGTTCGAGAATCCGCCAGCGGACGTGCTCGACGAGCTGTCCGCAACCGTGGTCGTCGCGCCGTCCCCGCACGCCGTCAGGATCGCCCAGGACCGCGTCGCCGAGAAGGAGTTCCTGACCGACAACGGTTTTCCGGTGGGCCGATTCCAGGTGCTCGATGGCGGTGCCGTGATCGAGTCGACACTCGTGGACGGCGGCGCGATCGTCAAGACGGCGCGGCTCGGCTACGACGGCAGGGGCCAGCGGTCGGTCGTCGGTGTCGCCGAGACGCTCGCGGCGTGGGCCGAACTCGGTGGAGTGTCGTGCGTTGTCGAGGAGCGATTGGAGCTCGAGGTCGAACTGAGTGTGATCGTCGGCCGCACAGCCTCCGGCGACGTCGAGGCGTGGCCGGTTGCCGAGAACCGTCACGTGGACGGAATTCTCGATGTGTCGGTGGTGCCGGCCACCGTTCCGGCGAGGCTTGCCGATCGGGCGGTCGGGCTGGCGATGGCGATCGCGGACGCGCTCGGCTACGTCGGGGTACTGGCCGTCGAGCTGTTCGTCGTCGGCGGCGAGTTGTTGGTCAACGAACTCGCACCGCGACCGCACAACAGTGGCCACTGGACGCTCGACGCAAGCGTCACGAGTCAATACGAGCAGCAGGTGCGGGCGGTGTGCGGGCTCGGACTGGGTTCGACCGCGATGACGGCTCCGGCCGTTGCGATGGTGAACCTGCTCGGCGATCTCTGGGAGAGCGGTGCTCCGGAGTGGACCGCGGTGTTCGACGACCCGAACGCAAAGCTGCACATCTACGGCAAAGAGCAGGCGCGGCCGGGCCGCAAGATGGGACACCTCACGGTCACGGGCGCCCGAGCGGAACTTGCTGCGGCGCACGCGCTCGAGCTGCGAGCAGCGGCCGTGCGCTAAGGCGTTCAGGCGGTCGGTGCAGCGACGGGCTCGACATCGAACTGCTCGATGCGACCGTCGGCGTGGCGGGCAAATCGACGGACGACCGGCCCGTGGTCGGGGTCGTCCGAGCCCCACGGCCAGCCACCGAACTGGGTGTGTCGATAGTCCTCGAACGCCTGCTGGATCTCGGCCTGGGTGTTCATCACGAACGGCCCGTACTGCGCGACGGGCTCGCCGATCGGTCGACCCTGCAACACCATGCACTCGACGCCGTCGTCGCCGGCGACGAGTTCCAGGGGGCGGCTCGGCTCGATGGCAGCGCCGTTGCCTGCATCGAGTCGCTCGCCGTCGACGGTGAGCCAGGATCCGGAGAACGCATAGAGCAGACGATGCGACTCCGGCCCCGCTGCAGGAATCGTCCAACGCGCACCTGGATCGAAGCGGAGGTGCCAGATGGCGACGTCGGCCTCGGCCTTCGACGCCCACGAGTTCGGTGGCGGGCTCGGCGCTTCGGCGCTGTCGAGCGACCCTGCGATCACCGTGATGTCCACCAACGCGTCGCCGTCGCCGGACGCGACCACCACCGTCGGCGTGTCATGGCTCCACAGCATCGTGAAGTACGGCTCGACCATCTTGTCGGCGGCGGGGAGGTTCAACCAGATCTGGAACAACTCGAGCGGGTTCGGTTGGTCACTCGACAGCAGCGGGAACATCTCGCAGTGCACGATGCCTTTGCCGGCGGTCATCCATTGCGTGTCGCCGCGACCGAAGCGAGCGGTGGCGCCCAAGGAATCACTGTGATCACAGAAGCCGGTGCGGACGTAGGTGACGGTCTCGAAGCCGCGGTGGGGATGCTGCGGGAAGCCGGGCACGGACGAGCCGTGGTACATGTTCCACCCGTCGACCCCGGCGAAGTCACTGCCGATGGCTCGGCCGTCGAGCGGCGCGTCCGGGCCCAGATCAACCGTGCCGACTGGGTAGTCGTCTCGATGGTGCGCGCAGAACAGGAACGGGTCGATCGTCGGCCACTGGGTGCCCAGCGGGAACGTCTGCAGGAGTGCTCCGGTCATGACCAGAGCGTACCCGGATATCGTTGCGTGCACAACAGTCGACCGCCAGCCGCGTGCAGCGGCCGAATTGTGCGCGAATCCTCCCGCCTGCGGTCACCTCGTGCGCATTTTTCGGGCTGGGGGGAGCGCGGGATCGTCAGTATCGTGCCGCAGTGTCAAACGCTCGTGAGGTCCTGCGATATCCGGCCGTGCGGCGCTATCTGCTGTCGACGGCCCTTGCCGCCGTCGGGTTGAACATCCTCGTGACGGTTCTGTTCAAGCAGACCTTCGACATCACGGGTGACGAGCTCGCCATCGGCTTCATCGGCCTCGCACAGTTCATCCCGGCCGTACTGCTCGTCCTCGTCAGCGGGTGGGTGGCCGACCGGTTCGACCGGCGACGCGTCACCGCACTGTTCCTCCTGGCGCGCGTCGGCTGCGCGCTCGCGCTCGTCGTGTACAGCCAGGTGTCGCCGGGCACGGTGTGGCAGCTGTTCGCGATCGCGTTCGTCTTCGGAGCCGCAGACGCCATGCTCGGGCCGTCGCGACGATCGATCGCGCCCTTGCTCGCACCACCGGAGATGTTCCCCCAGGTCGTCGCCCTCTGGACCGCTACGTTCACGGCATCGGGCATCGTCGGGCCGGTGCTGGGCGGCTTCCTCTACTCCGTCGGGCCGAGCGAGGCCTATGCGCTGGTCGCCGTGCTCGAACTCGCGGCGGCCGTGCCGATCCTGATGATCGTGTACGAGCGCGAGCCCGAGCGCCTCACGGACCGCCCCACCCTGCATGCCGCCCTCGAAGGCCTGCGCTTCGTACGGCGCACGCCCGTCGTATTCGGCACGATCTCGCTCGACCTCTTCGCGGTGCTCTTCGGTGGCGCGATCGCGTTGATCCCGGTGGTTGCGAGCGAGCGGCTCGGCGTCGGCGACATCGCCTACGGCTGGCTGCGCGCTGCGCCCGGCATCGGCGCGGCGATCATGGCGCTCTGGCTTGCGACCAGGCCGATCACGCGCCGCGTCGGACCGACGCTTCTCATCGTCATCGCCATCTTCGGAATCGGCACGATGGTGTTCGGGCTCACCCGCAACTACGCCGTCGCCTTCATTGCACTCGTCGTGATCTCAGCGGCCGACATGGTGTCGATGTTCATTCGCGGATCGATCGTGCCGCTGGTGACGCCCGACGATCAACTCGGGCGGGTCAGCGCCGTGGAGGGCGTGTTCATCGGCGCGTCGAACGAACTCGGAGCGTTCGAGAGCGGCGTCGCGGCGCGGATGTTCGGAGTGCCGTGGGCGATCGCCGGCGGTGGTCTGATCACGGTTGCCATCGCCGCCAGCTTCGCCGTGGTGTTTCCGTCGATCCGCAAGATCGACACCTTCGAGGAACTCCGACCGGTTGCATCGCCCGCAGGCGCCGTCTAGAACGCCGGACAGCGGGGACGGCTCACCGTGGCCGGGTGTAGGTTCGCACGGTGGGCGAGCTCGCTGAGCACGACGGCTACGGGATGGCTGCCTACACGTGCGGGTTCGATCGGAGGCAGCTCGAGCCCGCACCGGCGATTCCTGGCGTTCTGCAGTGTCCGGGGTGTTCGCATCGTTCCGACGAACCTGGTGAGGGAGTCCTCGGCGACGGCTTCGACGTCGTGCATCGGCAGTGGGGACTTCGCGGCGACGTCCACGTCTGGGCAGCACTTCGCGAGCTCGTCGCGACCATCCCGACCCCGTCGGACAGTGAGGGGGTTCGGGCGGCATACGTCGACGCGTTTCGCGAGGTCGTCGACGTCGATCTCGATCAGACCGCCGAGTCCGTTGTCTATCGTGCCGACCTCGATCGCGGTGGGATGTCCGGCGGGGCAGTGGACCTGCGGTGGTGGCGCGCGAAGGGGATGCCGCTCCTCGTGGAGCGGGCGATCGACCGACGTCCCGTTCCGCAGTCGTCGAGTGCGCCACTGGACACGTCGGGCCCCCCGTCGGCTCCGACCGGCCGGCGAACTGTGCGTGAGCTCGTCGTCGGCGTCGTCGTGTGGGCGATCGTGTTGGCGATCCCGGCGGTGCCCTTGATCGGAGGTGGGTACCTGCTGTACCAGCGCGCCGTTGGAACCCGTGTGGAGGCGACGGTGCTGGATTGCAGCACGTCGGGTGCGATCGTTCGTGGCGCATCGACGTATCGCAGTGAATGCATTGCGTCGTGGACGATCGACGATCGGTTGGTGGTCGGTTCGTTCAACGGCGGCAATGGGGTGTCCGACGTCGGCCGGACCGTCGACGCCACCGTGCGGGGCGACGCCGCCTACAGCCGCTCGCTTGCACTGCCGATCCTGCTCCTGGCGTTGGGGCTGCCGTTTCTCGCGCTCCCCGTACTCGCGCTCCGCGGGAAGCGGTCAGCACGCGTCGAATGACGGCGCGCTCGAGGTCTCAGACTCCGGGCGGCACGCGGTAGAGCAGATCGGTGACCTTCCGACCCGCATCGAGGCCGCGTTGTTCGAAGCGGGTGAGGGGTCGCCAGTCGGGCCGGTCGATCACTCCGCCGCACAGACGGGGTTCAGCGTCACACACCTGCAGCATCGTGTCGGCGTAGTCGGCGATGTCGGTGGCGAGGTGAAGCTGTCCGCCGAGGCGAAGGCGGTCGGTGAGCGCTGCGACGACGTCGGGTCCGACGAGTCGGCGGTGAAAGTTCCGTCGCTTCGTCCACGGGTCGGGAAAGTAGATCCTGATGCCGGCCAGCGACGCAGGCGCGATCCGGTCGAGGAACGGGAGCACGTCGCCGTGCACCACGCGGACGTGATCGAGCTGCTGCTGCTCGATCGCATCGAGCACCGTGACCACGCCGGGCGTGTGCACCTCGACACCGATCACGGCCAGGCCGGGCCGCGCCGCTGCCATCTCGATCGTCGACTCGCCGTGGCCGAACCCGATGTCGAGGACGACCTCGCCGTCGCGACCGAAGACCTTCGTCCAGTCGAGCATGGGACCGTTCACCTCGAGACCCCAACGCTCGATCCACCCGTCGAACTCGGCCTGACGTTTCGACGACAGCGACCGGCGGCGCACCTTGAACGACGTTGCCGGTCGACGTACGGCACGAGCACCCTCACCAGTCGTAGCGATCACCTCGATCGACGCTACCGCTGCAGCGAACTTCATCTCACGCGTTGCATCCAACGACTACTGTTCGCGCCATGTTTGGCCCCGAGATCGAACTGATGCCCGACGAGACGATGATCCTCGCGTCGAACCCACACTGGTTCTACTTCTGGAAGCAGGTCGCAGCGGCGTTCGGGCTCGTCGGGTTGCTGGTCTTGATGTGGATCGTCAACGTCGACTGGATCAACGACGTCATCGGCTGGGTGACCCTCGTTGCGTTCGTCGTGCTGATCCTCGATCTGATCTACGAGTTCATCCAATGGCAGACGACGCGGTTCGCCATCACCGATCAACGGGTGGCATACCAGAGCGGGATCGTTCGTCGCCGGGGCGTGTCGATTCCGCTCAATCGTGTCAACAACGTCAATTTCAATCAGTCGCTCATCGCCCGCATCCTCAACAACGGCGTCGTCACGATCGAGTCGGCGGGTCAGACCGGCGACTCGGTGTTCGAGAACATCCCGGATCCCGAGCACGTTCGTACGGTGATCTTCACCCAGGTCGAAGCCGACGAGCAGCGCGACTCCGATCGTGATGCGGCGTCGCTCGCGAAGGCGATGCGCGATCAGATCGATCCGGCCTCGGCGCCACCGTCGGCCCCGTCGCCCCCGTCTGTCCAGGACCGGTTGGCTGCGCTGGACGACCTGCAAGCACAGGGGCTCGTTGACGAGGTGGAGTACGCCACCAAGCGCCAGCAGATCCTCGACGATCTCTGACCGCTGACCTCACGCACGTGAGGTGATCTCAGCCGCCCAGCGATCGACGACGGTGATGAACTCGTCGACGTCGTCGTCGGTGATCTCGATCGACAGCGCGATGAAGCCTCGCCGGGCGATGTAGAACCCGGCATCGAGCGCTGCGAAGAAGAGCAACTCCTTCCACCGGTCGTCGACACCGTGCAGGTCGTGGACCGAGGTGACCGGCGCCGGCGTGCCGTGCACGTTCATCAACGACCCCCTTCCGGTCGCACACATGGGTAGGCCGTGACGAGTGAAGGCGTCGCCCAACCTCGACCTCAGACGTTCACCGCGGTCGTTCGTCGCCTCCAGCAGCTCTGGCGTGAGTACGTCGTCGAGGGTGGCAACACCAGCGGCCATCGACACGACGTTGTTGTTGAACGTGCCGGCGTGGCCGAGACGACCGCCGGCGTTCGCGTCGAATGCCGCCATCAGATCGCTGCGTCCGCCGAACGCACCGAAGCTGAAGCCACCTGCGAGGTACTTGCCGAGCGTGGTGAGATCGGGGGTGATGCCGAGGAGGTCCTGCACGCCGCCCGGCGCCAGTCTCGACGTCATCACCTCGTCGAAGATCAGCACCGCTGCGGACTCGTCGCATCGTCGGCGCAACACCTGCAGGAACTCGGTGTCGCCGGGGATGCAGCCGGCCGAGCCCTGCAACGGCTCGACCAGGACGGCGGCGATCGAGTCGCTCTGCTCACCGAAGATCGCGTCCACGGCGTCGATGTCGTTGTAGGTCGACACGATCCAGTCGTGCGGCACGTTGACCTCGCGCTCGGAGCCGAAGGTGAGCACGCCGCCGTGGTAGCCGCCGTCGAACACGAGGATCTTGCGCCGATTCGTGTGATGGGTGGCGAGTGCGAGTGCCATCAGGTTCGCCTCGGTGCCCGAGTTGGTGAATCGAACCTGTTCGATCGACGCGAATCGCTCGACGATCAACTCGGCCAATCGCACCTCGTTCGGGTGGACGGCGCCGAGCGCCCAGCCGCCGTCGATCGCCTCGCGGACTGCGGCACGGACGGCAGCGGGGGAGTGACCGAGCAGTCCGGCGGTGTAATTGCCGAGCAGATCGACGTAGCGATGCCCGTCGACATCGACGAGGTGACGCCCCTCGGCGGACGCCACGCGGAAGGGGAACGGGTCGAAGTGCAGCACCGATCGCGTGTTGCCTCCGGGCATGACCTCCGCCGCCCGGGCCGCCAATGCCGCGCTCGCCGGGTTGGCCTCGGCGTACCTCTGACGGGCGTCGATCAGCGCAGCGTCGAGTATGTCGGTCATCGAGGTGTCGAGCGTGGTCATCCCGTCATCATGATCCAATCGATGGCAGGGCCGAAACCTCAGCTGCGGGCCGTTGCTGCGCCACATAGCGTCGAGCGAATGGAGCTGCGCTGGCCGAGCCCGGAGGAGTTGCCCGGGTACGTGGAGGCACTCGAACGGGGATGGTCGCCGAACACGATCGACGACACTGCCGGTCTGCGCGAGCTCGAACACATCCAGCGAGACGCGAACGGGTTCCTCGACTCGCTTGTTGATCGCGAGGCCGCCGGAGACCCGATCGTGCTGCCGGACGGAACCATCGCCCGGCGCATCCCCGGCTATCGCCGGTGGATGTGGGACGGGGAGTTCTGCGGCAGCATCGGCTTGCGATGGCAGCCGGGAACGAACGAGCTACCACGGCATGTCCTCGGTCATGTCGGCTACAGCGTCGTGCCGTGGAAGCGCCGCCGCGGCTACGCCGCAGCGGCGCTGCGACTGCTGCTGGCCGACGCAGCGGCAGAGGGTCTGGAGTACCTCGAGATCACGACGGATCCCGACAACGTCGCATCCCAGCGCGTCGTCGAGGCCAACGGCGGAGGGCTCGTCGAACGCTTCCGCTACCCGCCGGCCTACGGCCGCGGGTGGGGTCTGCGCTACCGGGTCGAGGTCGTGTGCTGACTCAGGCCTTCGTGCGGCGCGTACCCCAGTGGCCCATTGCGCCAGCGCGCTGGAAACGCTCGGGTCGATCCGCCGAGCCGAGGATGTCGGTGGCGAGCCACAGCCGTTTCAGCCAACGCACCCGACCCGCGTCGACGTCGTCCACGTACCGGCGTCGTCCGTGCAGCACGTGGTAGTTGTTGACGAACTGGATTTCCCCGGGTCGTAACGCCATCTCGACCTGGTTGTCGGGATCGTTGATCAACGTGTCGTAGGCATCCATCGCCTCGATCTGGACGTCGGTCAGGCGAGGCGCTTCGGCGTGTCGCTGCGAGGCCTGGACGAACGGCCGGATGTACCGCACGAACAACCGGTCACCGGTCGGACCGCTGTGGCGGGTGAACGCCGGCACCGAGTAATACGGGCGGCTCCCGGCCTGTTGCTCGCCGCGGAAGTCGTACGGCAACGGCTCGTACAGGACGGCGGCCAGGTCGGGCCGGGTGCGCACCAGGGCGTTGTACGCGCCGACGGCGTTGGCCACGAGGCTCTCTCCACCGCTCGCGCCGCTGTCGATGCACAGCAGCCCGACCAGATCGGAGCCGTCGCTGTGGAACCCGAGTGGGTGACCACCGATCTCATTGCCACGCGCCGTCGGATCGTCGGGGGCCTTGCCCTGGTCCTTGACGTCGCCGAGCAGGTGACCCTTCGCATTCTGGGGCCACGGCTCGCCCAGGTGCATGCCGATGCCCCAGTAGATCCACGACGCATCGTCGGAGCCGAGTCGCTCGATGTCGAGCGCCGCGATGCGGGCGAACCCTCGACCGTTCACCAGCTCCTCGGCCATCGCCGCCACGAGTGGCCCGAGCGTCGGCAGGGGGAAGTCGTCGGCGGTGACGTCCAGTACTTCGTCGGTGACCGAGCGGGCACGGGCCAGCGCCTCGTCGAGCTCGTCGTGGTGGGCGTCGGTCAGGCGAAGCGTCCAGTCGTCGGGGTTGCCGATGTCGCTCGCCGACCAGTTGGCGTGCGTCTCGAGCTCGACCGTATCGCTCGGAATCTCCGTGGTATTCATGGTCGGGCTCCCTTCGGTGCTCGCTGCGCACCGCGAATCAAGTGGCCGGGCAGCGCGTCGGTCGCGATGCCGTCGTGGTAGGTCTCGTGGCCCGCGACGATCGTGTGGCGCCAGCCGTCGGCTCGCTGCAGCAGCCGCCGCCCCTTGGCGGGGAGGTCGTGGACGATCTCCGGTTTGTGCAGCCGCAGGTTGTCGAAGTCGACCACGTTGAGGTCAGCGCGATACCCGGGGGCGATGACGCCGCGGTCGAGCAACCCGACGGTGCGCGCGGTGTCTCGACAGTGACGCTGCACGAGGAACGGCAGCGGGATGCGATCGCGTTCGCGGTCGCGGCCCCAGTAGGCGAGAAGCGTCGTCGGGAAGCTGCCGTCGCAGATCGTGCCGACGTGCGCGCCACCATCGCCGAGGCCCGGCACGGTGTGGGGGTGCACGAGCATCTCGTGGCACCCGTCGAGGTTGCCGTCGACGTAGTTCAGGAACGGCAGGTAGAGCAGGCCGTGTCCGTCGTCGGCGAGCATTGCGTCGAGCGCGACCTCCTGTGGACTGCGACCGCAACGGGCGGCGACGGCCTCGATCGAGGAGTCGAGTGACGGCTCGTAGTCGGGCTCGTCCGCCATCTCGAAGAGCAGGTCGAAACGCGAGATCAAGCTGCCGCCGAGCTTGTCGCGCGAACGCTCGGTCGCCGCCGCCAGCAGTCGCTCGCGGACGGCGGGGTCGCGCAGAGCGGCGACGCGTTCGGTGAGCGGCCGGTCGGCGATCTCGCTGTACACCGGGTTGGTGAGGAACGGATTGAGCGTGCACTCGAGCCCGAGGATCAAGCCCACGGCGCGCGGCGCCACCTGGCCGGTCATTGCGAGGCCGTCGGCGTTGGCCGCCGTGAGGCGATCGAGCAGGCCCCGGAATGCGTCGGGCAACATCGGGTTCCGGGCGATCGAGATCGACATCGGTCGGCCGGAGGTGGCCACCATCTCGCGCAGCGTGGCGAACTCGCCGTCCGGATCGAGGAAGTCCGACACCACCTGCAGCACGCCCGTCCCGGTTGCGCCGACCCCCTGCGCGATGCCGATCAGCTCGTCGGGTGCCGCGGTGAGTGTCGGTGTGTAGGCGCCGGTCGAGGTCTTGTGGTTGCGCGTGCGGCTGGTGCTGAAGCCGAGCGCCCCTGCCTCGATTCCTTCTCGGGCGAGTTCGGCCATGGCGGCGATGTCGTCGGGCGTGGCGTCCTCGTGGTTCGCGCCGCGCTCGCCCATCACGTTGAGACGGAGCGCGCCGTGGGGCACCTGCATGGCGACGTCGATGTCGTGGGGGATCGAGTCGACGGCATCGAGGAACTCGCCGAAAGAGTTCCAGTTCCACTTCAGGCCCTCGTGCAGGGCTGCACCCGGGATGTCCTCCACACCCTCCATCAACTCGATCAGCTTGTCGCGGTCGGCGTCGTGCACCGGCGCGAAGCCGACGCCGCAGTTGCCGGTGACCACCGTGGTCACACCGTGCCAGGACGAGGGCTGCAGACGCTCGTCCCAGGTGGCTTGGCCGTCGTAATGCGAGTGGATGTCGACGATGCCGGGAATGACGAGCGCACCGTCGGCATCGATTTCACGACGACCAGTGGCGTTCACGTCGCCCACCTCGACGATCAGACCGTCGTGAACTGCGACGTCGGCGGTGCGGGCATCGGCTCCGGTGCCATCGACGACGGAGCCTCCCCGGATGATCAGGTCGTAGTCAGCCATGTGCCAGTCTCGCGCCCGGCGGTCTGCGACCGCGACCCGGAGCCAGCCGTCGGGTTCCCTAGGATCGAGCAGTGGCATCGACGCGGGGCTTCACCGGGCCGACCGGCTTCGAAGGTGCCGGAATGGAATCGGACGCTCCGGGCGCCGCCGAGGACGCGACGGCAACGGGCGATCGCGACCTCGGAGTTCAGCAGCGACCACGGCGGCAGTGGTGGCACCGTCACCTCGAATCCTCCGAACGACAGCGGGTGATGGCCGAGCTGGCCATCAAGCGCCAGGACCACTGGGCGTTCCGGTTCTCGGTCATGATCACCCTGTCGGTGGTCGTCGCCGTGATGGGTCTGTCTGCGAACTCTGCCGCGGTCGTCATCGGCGCCATGCTGCTCGCTCCGCTGATGCAGCCGGTGCTGGCGACGGCGGCATGCGTGTCGATGGCGCTGTTCCGCAAGGCGTTGCGGTCGTTCGGCGTCGTCGTGATGGCGTCGGTGTGGGCGGTTGCGCTGGCCTACCTGCTGTCCGTGTTCTTCGTCAACGGCGAACTTCCCAGCGAAGTGACCAGCCGCACCGCCCCCGACATCCGTGACCTCGTCGTGGCCTTGGCGGCGGGAACCGCCGGTGCGTACGCAACCGTCCGCAAGGACGCATCTGCGTCGCTGCCGGGCGTGGCGGTCGCAGTGGCGCTCGTGCCGCCGCTCGGCGCGATCGGCATATCCTTGGAGTCCGGCAACACGACCTTCGCGTGGGGGGCGCTGCTGCTCTACACGACCAACCTCTTCGCCATCGTGCTCGCCGGTCTGATCGTGTTCATCGTGACAGGGTTCGTGCCGCCGAGGCGGCTCGCGAACACGTTCCGACGTTCCTCGCTGGTTGCGGTGATCATCGCCGTGGTCGTCGTGGCGATCGCCCTGCCGCTGTATGGAGCATCGACCGCGGCCGTCGAAAGGTCCCAACGCGAGGTCGAGGCGTTGGAGATCGTGTCGGAATGGCTCGGCGCGACCGACCGACGTGCGGCTCCCGATGTGTCGTTCGGCGACGAACGAATCACCGTTGCCGTGCGCAGTTTCGACCCACCGCCCGATCCCGATCCGCTCACGGACGCGTTGCAGGCATCGTTCGGACGGGACCGGGTGGTGTCGATCGAATGGGATCGCGTCGAGCAGGCGACGACTACCACGATCGCACCCGTGAACACGATCACGGACGAAGAACGCCTGTACGACGACGTCGAGGCACTGGTCGCACGGTGGCTCGCCGACCTGGGGTCCGATGCGGCGGGGCGCAACGACGACCTGTCGATCGACGGCAGCGTGATCCGACTCGACGCGAGCGGCACGATCGATGCGCCGTCGCTCACGTCGCTGACCGCCCTGCTCGACGCTGAACTCGACCGGACCTTCGAGGTGCGCCTGACCTGGCTGAAGCGCCAGAACGTCTCGGATCAGTTGCCGGAGCCGTCGAGCGACGAGATCCTCGCCGGTCAGATCGACGCGCTGGCGCAAGAGTGGGCCGCCGGACAGGGTGTCACCGTGCTGACGAGCAGCTTCGACGGCTCCGAAGCGATCGTGGAGGTTGCCGGGCCGGTCGCCCCGGACGCTTCGGGTCTCGTTGCGGCGGTCACAGCGCTGCTCGACCCCGACGACACCGTGGTCGTGCTCTTCGTGCAGCGACTCGACATCACGACCACCACCACGACCACCGTCCCCATCCTCGCCCCGACGCCGACAGCGGCGCCCTGAGGCTCGCAGCGCGCTCGCTGATCGAGTGAGGTCCTGTCAGCGCCGCGATGAGCGAGATACCCCGTATGCGGTCGGTTCGCTCATCGCAGCGACGGAGTGGGGACCTGGAGCGCGTTACGTCTCGACGTCGGCGAAGTGTTCGATGTCGCCGCGGTGACCGGCGACGACGATCAGGTCGTGCTCACCGAGCAGCGTGGCGCTCTCGGCGTAGGTGAACGACTGACCCTCGGGCTTGATGCACACCACCGTCACCTTGTAATTGGCCCGAAGATCGGTGTCTCCCAGCCGTTTGTCGGCGAGATTGCGCGGCACCTGCATCTCGACCAGCACGAAGTCGTCGTCGAGGGCGAAATACTCGATAAGCGCACCGGTGACGAGGCGAGCGACCCGACTCCCCATCTCGGCCTCGGGGAAGACCACATGGTGTGCGCCCACGCGCTGGAGGATGCGACCGTGCGATTCGGTCAGGGCCTTGGCCCAGATGTTGGGGACGCCGATGTCGACCAGCGCGCCGGTGGTGAGCACGCTCGCCTCGACGTCGGCGCCGATGGCGACGATCACGGTAACGGCGTCTGCAACACCGAGCTGACGCAGCGTCCGTTCGTTCGTCGTGTCGGCTTGTGCGACGTGAGTGAGCATGTCGGCATGCTGCTGGACGCGTTCCTCGTCGGCGTCGAGTCCGAGCACCTCGTGGCCCATCTCGATGAGAGTCGACGCGAGCGACGACCCGAACCGGCCCAATCCGATGACGACGATCTCGCCGCGATGCTGAATTTTCGGGCGCATTCCGCCCAGCAATGTGTGAAGCATTTTCTCAGCCAATGATCGGTCGCTCCTCGGGATAACGGTAGGAAGGCACACGCTCGCGCATCGCGAGCGCCGTGACGAATGTGACCGGTCCGACGCGGCCCGCGAGCATCACCAACACGAGCAGGAGATGGCCGGACACGCCGATGGTGCCGGTCACGCCGGTGGAGAGCCCAACGGTGCCGAACGCCGAGGTGATCTCGAACAGCGCCGGTGTGAGGGAGAGGTCCTCGACGCTCATCAACACGAGTGTCGCACCGACCACGAGGCCGATCGCGAGCAGGGCGATCGTCAGAGCTTGGCGGATCAAACTGGCCGGGAGGCGACGTCGGAACACGTTCATGTCGGTGTTGCCGCGCACTTCGGCCCACAGCACGAAGCCCAGGACGGCGAACGTCGTCACCTTGATGCCGCCAGCGGTGGACGCCGGCCCGGCACCGATGAACATCAGGGTCGTGAGGACGAGCAACGTCGGTTCGTTCATCCCCCCGATGTCGACCGTGTTGAAGCCAGCGGTTCGCGGCGACACACCCTGGAACCAACCGGCTACGACCTTGTCGACGGTGTCGAGCGGGCCGAGCGTCGCTGGGTTCGTCCACTCGAACGTCATGACGACCAGGGGCCCGAACACCAACAGCGCAGCGGTGGCCAACAACGTGACCTTGGTGTGCAGCGACCAGCGGGTGACTCGGAGGGCAGTGCGTCGCTGAGCGGCGTGACGCCAGAACTCCACCAGGATCGGAAACCCGAGGCCACCGACGACGAACCCCAACGACACGCTCAGCACGACCACGGGATCGGTCGCGAAACGCGAGAGGTTGTCGGAGTAGAGCGAGAATCCGGCGTTGTTGAACGACGAGATCGAGTGAAAGATGCCCGAGTACGCGGAGGCGATCGGGCCGTCTTCGTAGTCACCCTGCCAGAACCGCAGGAAGAGGACGAGCGCGAGTGCTCCCTCCACGGCGATCGTGATCTGGCCGATCGCCAGGATCAGGCGACGCAGATCGCCGAGGTCGACGGCTCCGATCTCGGCCTGGGCGAGCATTCGTTGACGGAGTCCGACCCGATGCAACGCAACGATCGCGAGGACGGAACCGATGGTCATGATCCCGAAGCCGCCGATCTGGATCAGCACCATGATCACGATTTCTCCGAACAGCGAGAAGCGCGAGATGTCCGTCGATGCCAGCCCGGTGACCGTGGCAGCCGACGTCGAGGTGAACAGGGCGTCCTCGAGACTGATGCGACCAGGACCGTCCGCAGCGAACGGGAGCCAGAGCAGGACGGTCCCCATCGCGATGAAGGCGCTGAAAGCCGCGACGACGAGTTGTGCCGGATTTCGGATCTCAGCGAGCAGTCCGCCGCGTGGCACCGAACGAGCATACGAGGCGGCATCCTGTGGAGATGTTCCTCGGTGAAGATCTGCTCGCCTGGCTGGTGCTGGCGTTCGGAGGTGCGCTGTTCGTCGGGAACCTCCTGGCGGTGGTCAAGCCACCAGCCAAACAACTCGACGACTCGAATCTCGAGCGCGCACCGGTGGTGCGCAGCCTCCTGTACGCGGGCCTTGGCCTCGTCGCTGCGGTGTGGGCGCTGGCGTCGCTGGTGAGCGGCTAGCGCGAGGTGTGGTGGGTCAGCCGGTTCGGTAGACGAAGATGTTGGCCTGGTTCTCGCTGCTGTCACCGAAGAACCCGACGTTGACGCCCCACTCGCCGTTGGAGTAGGTGGTGTTGATCGTGTCCTCGGCCGTGAAGCTCGACTCCTCGGTGAACCCTGCCGATTCGAGGGCACTGCCGTAGCCGTCGACGAATGCTGCGCTGCTCACCGAGCCCGCGACCGAGATCGCCTGCTCGGTGTCGGAGCCGACGACCGAGGCGCTGAGGATCTGGAGGCCGCTCGGCTCGGGGATCTCACTCGGCCACTGCTCGGGGATCTCGGTCGTCGAGCCCATGCTGAACTCGCCGTCGTCGCTCTCGACGTTGAACTCGCCGGTCTCGGCGTCGGCGCCGCCGGTGACCACATTGCCGTCGGCGTCGGTGATGACGAAGTTGCCGTCTTCGTCGATCGTCATGCCGCCCTCCTCGGTTTGCATCGAGAAGCCGCCCCCGTCGAGGTCGAGGTCGACGTTCCCGCCGCCCTGCGACTCGATCAGCTGCTCGATCCCGGTCTCGGTGGCGTTTCCGCAGGCTGTGAGAGCGAGCCCGGCGGCGCCGATCAGGGAGAGGAGGTTGACCGTGCGAGATGTATGCGGGAGGCGTCGCGGCATGACCAAACTGTACGCGGCGGCTCGCTCCGGTGCCAGGATGAACCCATGCCCGGCCCGTTGCGCTTGACCTTCGTCCAGTCCGCCAGTCGGGTCGATCAGCTTCCCGAGTCGCCGGCCGAGGTGTCGTTCGTCGGCCGATCGAACGTCGGCAAGTCGTCGCTCGTGAACGCGTTGGCCAATCGCAAGCAGCTGGCCAGAGTGTCCAACACTCCGGGCCGCACGCAGCTGATCAACATGTTCGAGGTCGACAGCACTCGGACCGAGCGCGGCACGATGGTCGACCTGCCCGGGTACGGCTTTGCGAAGGCGGCGAAGACCGTCAAGCGGGACTGGCCGGAGATGATCGAGGGCTACCTCCTCGAGCGAAACAATCTGGTGATGGTGTTCGTCCTCGTCGACGGTGCGATCGGGCCGACGTCCCTCGACGTCCAGATGCTCGATTGGCTTCGCTACAACGGGGTGCCCCACACGGTCGTCGCCACGAAGTTCGACAAGGTGAAGTCGTCGAAGCGGGTCACGCGTAAGAAGGAGCTGGCCGCCGGTTGTCAACTCGACCAGGGCGACATCGTCTGGGTCAGTGCGGCCAAAGGTGATGGCATCGACACGCTGCGCTCGCTCGTGCGGACCTGGGTCGGCTGAGTTCATTAGCGTCGACGAGATGCCGCTCGTTGACCTGCCGTCTGTCTCGATCACCGGGAGCGGGCTCTTCACGCCGCCGGACACGATCAGCAACGCCGAGCTCGTGGCGTCGTTGAGCGAGGCGACGCTGAAGTGGAACGCCGAGCACGCCGACGGGATCGCAGCGGGCGACGTGGCCGAGCGCGCCTTGCCCAACGAGGAGTTCATCCTCAAGGCGTCGGGCATCGAGCGCCGCCATGTGATGGAGAAGTCCGGGGTACTCGATCCGGCGCGGATGCGGCCGTGGCTCGACACCCGCAGCGAGGACGAGCTCGGTCTCCAGGCCGAGATGTCGCTCCCGGCGATCGACGAGGCGCTCGCGCAGGCGGGCCGGTCACGTACCGATGTCGACGCGGTGATCGTCGGCTGCTCCAACCTGCAGCGCGCCTATCCGGCCGTGGCGATCGAGGTCCAGGACGCGCTCGGTGCGTCGGGGTGGGGCTACGACATGAACGTCGCATGCTCGTCGGCCACGTTCTCGATCCAGGCCGGCGTCGATGCGCTGCGCAACGGCAGCGCGAACTGCGTGTTGGTGGTCAATCCGGAGATCACTTCGGGCCACAACAACTTCGAGCTGCGCGACTTCCACTTCATCTTCGGCGACGCATGTACGGCCGTGGTGTTGGAACGGACCGCTGACGCCGTCGCCTCCGCCCAGTGGGAGGTGCTGGGTACGAAGTTGGCCACGAAGTTCTCGAACAACATCCGCAACGACTTCGGGTTCCTCAACTCCTCCGAGAGCGTCGAGCGCGACCCGCAGGAGCTGGTGTTCCGGCAGAACGGTCAGATGGTCTTCCGTGAGGTGTGTCCGATGGTCGCCGAGCACATCACCCAGCACCTCGCGGCGCTCGACCTCGACGCGGCCGACGTCCGACGGTTCTGGCTCCATCAGGCCAACCTGAAGATGAACCAGCTGATCGCCAAGGGTGTGCTCGGTCGACTCCCGAGCGCCGACGAGGCGCCGGTGATCCTCGACGAGTACGCGAACACCAGCTCGGCTGGTTCGGTCATCGCCTTCCACCTCCACCGTGACGATCTCGACTCTGGTGACCTCGGGGTGATCTGCTCGTTCGGCGCCGGCTACTCCGTGGGCAGCGTGGTGATCCGCCGCTGCTGAACAACCGTTCGCGTGACAGTTCGGACGATCCGGCCCATCCGAAGCGTCACGTGAACGTGAGGGGGGAGTGGGGTCAGCGCGGTGCGTTGAGCCGGACGAAGTCGTCGAGGAGCGACTCCGCGAGCTCGGTCCCGAATGGGGCGGGTGTCATGAACCGAGAGAAAAGCAGGCCGCCGAGCAGCATCGCCATCGACCGATCGGCGTCGATGTCGGCGTCGAGCTGGCCGCCTTCGACACCCGAGCGGATCACGTGCCGGAACAGCTCTGCGAAGGCTGCGAGGAAGTCGTCGCGTACTGCGGCCACGGTCGGGTCGTGGAGGGCCAGCTGCATCATGTTGACGATCATCGGTGCCCGTTGATCGTCCATCAGGTCGGTGACGATCCGGCCACACAGCAACTCGAGATCGGCCCGGACATCACCGCTGAGCTGGTCGAGGGTCATCACGACCTTGCCGAGCGACTCGATGGTGTCGCACAGCAACTCCGCCTGCGTCGGCCAGTGGTTGTACACCGTGGTGCGACTCACGTTCGCTGCGGCAGCCACGTTTGCATGGGTCACGGCGGTCGGTCCGTCGTTCGTCAGGAGTTCTGCCGCCGCCTCGATCACGGCCGCACGCGTTCGTTCGACCCGGGGGTCGTCGCTGCGAGGGGCGGTGGTGGCGTCGGACGTCGTGGTCATGAGAGCTCCGCATCGTGAGTGGGAGACGTCGCGTGTGTCGTGCGGCACATCGACGGATTTCTTGTTGCGAAAGGAACACTCTACTGGTCAGAATGTCCAGTAATGAACATGACGTCCACTTCCCCCCAGGACGCATCGGAACTGCCCGACGATTCCGACCGCGTGAACGATCCATCTGACGGCGCTGCGTCCGCGTCGATCGAGGTCCCCGACTCGGCGTGGGGCAGCCTCGGTCGATTCGCTTTCCGGCGTCGCTGGTTCGTGCTCGGCGCGTGGGTGACGACGCTCGTCGTGGTCTTCGCCCTCGTCGGCACCATCGGCGCGTCGAGCGACAGCTCGTTCTCGATCCCGGACTCCGAGTCCAAGCGCGGCTTCGACACGCTCGATGAGTACTTCGGCGGCGCCGGCAGCGGTCGTTCTGGCTCGATCATCTTCCGGGCCGACCAGGGCATCGACGACCCCGAGGTCGTCGAAGCGATGACCGAACTGTTCGACGAGGTCGATGCCATCGACGGCGTCACGCTGACCAGCCCCTACTCGCCGCAGGGAGAGTTGCTCGGCCTGGTGGCCACCGACGGACCGCTCGCCGGGCAGGTCGCCTACGCCTCCATCGATCTTGCCGTGAGCCTCAGCGAGACCGACACCGGTGAGATCGGCGTCGAAATCGCCGATCTCAAGCCGACCGACATCGACGGTCTGCAGGTCGAGGTCGGAGGTCAGGCGCTCGGCGAGTTCGAACCGCCCGAATCCGAACTGATCGGCCTCGGCTTCGCCATCGTCATCCTGATCCTCTCGTTCGGCTCCGTGCTCGCCATGGGCCTCCCGATCGGCGTCGCACTGTTCGGCGTCGGCATCGGTGCGGGCATCATCACTCTGCTCTCCAACGTCATGTCCGTGCCGGACTTCGCCGTCACCCTCGGAGCGATGATCGGTATCGGTGTGGGTATCGACTACGCGCTCTTCATCGTCACCCGCTACCGGGAGGGCCTCAAGGCCGGACTCGACCCCGAGCAGGCGACGGTCGTCGCCCTCGACACCGCCGGGCGTGCGGTCGTGTTCGCCGGTTTCACGGTGGTCATCTCGCTGCTCGGCATGTTCATCATGGGCCTGTCGTTCATCAATGGGCTCGCCACCGGTGCCGCCGTGACCGTGTTGGTCACGATGATCGCCTCGGTGACGCTGCTGCCTGCGCTCCTCGGTTTCGCCCAGCGCAAGGTCGAGGTGTCACGTTGGCGCGGCGTGATCGCCGCAGGGCTCGTGGCCATGGCCCTGGTGGGCCTTGGGCTCGGCATCCAACCGCTTCTCCTCGGCGTGCCGCTTGCCGTCGTGGTGATGATCGCGTCGCTCGCCGTCGCGCCGCTGCGCAAGGAGCTGCCGCCGCGCAAGGAGAAGCCATTGCGCCAGACGTGGGCGTACAAGTGGAGTCGATTCGTGCAGCACCGACCGTGGCCGATTGCGATCGGCACGACGCTGTTGCTGTTGTTGATCTCGGTTCCCGTGCTCGGGCTGCGTCTCGGGTTCTCCGACGAGAGCAACTTCGCCGAGGGCTCCACCACGCGCGCCGCCTATGAACTCACCAGCGAGGCATTCGGTCCTGGTACGAACGGACCGTTGCTGCTCACCGCCGAGGTGAGCTCGCCGCAGGACTTCGAGGTGCTCGCTGGCCTCACGGCCACACTCGCCGGCAGCGAGGGTGTCGCCGACGTCGTCGGTCCGATCCCGAACACGGGTGACCCGGCGACGGCACAGGCCGCGATCATCCGCCTGACGCCGACCACCGGACCGCAGGACGAGGCGACATCGAACTTGGTGAATTCGTTGCGCGATGACGTCGTGCCGTCGGCGACCGAGGGCACCGACGTGGTCGTCAACGTCTCGGGTTCCGTTGCTGCGAACATCGACTTCAGCTCGTATCTCGCCGAGCGCATCCCGTTCTTCTTCGCTGCGGTGCTGACCTTGTCGTTCCTGTTGTTGATGATGGTGTTCCGTTCGCTGCTGGTGCCGCTGAAGGCCGTCATCATGAACATGCTGTCGATCGGTGGCGCCTACGGCATCGTCGTCGCGGTGTTCGGCTGGGGCTGGGGTGCGTCGCTGTTCAATACCGCCGGCGGACCGATCGAGCCGTTCCTGCCCATGATGATGTTCGCCATCGTGTTCGGCCTGTCGATGGACTACGAGGTGTTCCTGCTGTCGCGGGTGAAGGAGGAGTTCGATCGCACCGGCGACCCGAAGGGTTCGGTCGCCGACGGGCTGGCGGCGACGGCCCGGGTGATCACGGCGGCCGCCGCGATCATGATCGTGGTGTTCGCGGGCTTCGTGCTCGAGGACAATCGCATCATCAAGATGTTCGGACTGGGTCTCGCCTCGGCGATCTTCCTCGATGCGACGTTCGTTCGCATGCTGCTCGTGCCCGCCACGATGGAGCTGCTCGGTGCCAAGAACTGGTGGTTGCCGAAGTGGCTCGATCGGATCCTGCCGACGCTCAACGTGGAGGGGGGCACGCACACCAGTGCGATCGCTCTCGCCCACGACGAGGAGCAACGCGAGAACGACCAGCGCGACAAGCAACTCGTCGACGCCTGATGTAACGGTTGGTGTCAGACACCAATCGTTACATCAGCGGGTCCCGGTCAGGGTGGGGAGCAGCGCCCGAGCGACTGCGGCGGGAGCTTCCTCGTGGGAGAACAGCCCGATGCCGGCGAGCACCTCGATGCGAGCGTCGGGGAACGTCGACACCATCGCTCGCGCTCGGTCGACCGGGAAGAACGGGTCGCGGTCGCCCCACACGAGCTGTACCGGCACGTCGATGCGCCGGTGGATGTCGGGCAGTTCGGTGACATGGCCCATGTCGAAACTTCGCAACAGCTTCGTGGCGGCGTCGCGGTGCCTGCGGCTGTCGTGCAGGGGTCGGAGGAAGAACTCGTCGAATTCCCCGTCGAGGAGCGATCGATCGGCGAAGGCGTCACCGAAGACAATTCGGAGGCGTCGGACGCGTCGAGATCCCGCGACCCAACCGAGCCCGCGGGCGAGCCCCGGCAGGTGTTGCGAGGCGATGAACGACCGAAAGCGCCAGCTCGGGTCGGTCTGCTCGGTGTTGATGAGCCCCATGGCTCGCAGGCGCGGGTCGCCGACCATCGCGTGCCGCGCGATCAGGCCGCCACTGTCGTGACCCACCACGGCGACCGAGTCGAGGTCGAGGATGTCGACGACGCGCCGGACGGTCGTGATGTGCTGCTCGATCGACATCGGGGTGTCTGCGTCGAATCGGCTCGAACCGGCCGACGGGAAGTCGATCACGTGGCAGGTCACGTGCTCGACGAGGTGGGGCAGCAGCAGGCGCCATGTCGCGCCGCTGACCGGCCATCCGTGCACGAAGAGCACGTCTGGCCCCGATCCGACCCGACGGTAGGCGGCTTCGCCTGCGCCGACGTCGAGGTGTCGCAGAGGTGCGGCGCGAAAGAGTTCGATGGCGGCTTCGGTGGTGAGCGTGGTCACGGGTCCTCCGTCAGACTGAATGTAGTGAGCACTGCGAACGCTATACGTAGTGACCACTACAATCAATGGGTAACGCGGTGTCTGGCACCTGCGTGGCCGGTGGAGCTGCGAGACTCTCGGTCGTGTCGCCGATCATCGAGACCCGGGGGCTGGTCATGCAGTTCCCGTCAACCAGGGCGCTCGACGGGCTCGACGTCTCGATCCCGAGCGGGGTCACGGGGCTCGTCGGGGCGAACGGAGCGGGCAAGACGACGCTGATCTCGCTGGTGCTCGGCCTCCTCACGCCGACCGCCGGCTCGATCTCCGTGCTCAGTCTCGATCCACGTCAGCAAGGCCCCGAACTGCGCGCCCAGATCGGATACGGACCCGAGCGCAACGTGTTCCCGGACGACCTTCGGGC
>JBGTCW010000232.1:0-2471 GCA_041748635.1 Ilumatobacteraceae bacterium
TTCGTAATCCTCGATCTTCTCGTGTTCGGTGATCTCGACCACCAGCTGACGACCGGCGGCCATGTCGAGGATCGACGGGAGTTCGGCGTGGCCGAGCAGTGTTGCGGACACGTTGACCGACAGATATCGGCCAGATGGCAACGCAGTCGCTGCGACCATGGCCGAGCGCAACGTGGCCAGTTCGAGACGATCACCGAGGCCAGCGAGACGGGCCTCCTCGAAACGAACGTCCGGACCGACGCCGTCGTCGAACCGGGTGAGCGCCTCGTATCCCGCAGTGCGGTCGGTCTCGATGTGCTTGATCGGCTGGAAGACCGGGTGGTGGCGTCCCTCGGCGATCACGAGCTCGACGGACGCGGCGAGTTCGGCGAGCCGGTCGCTCGTTTGTGATGGTTCGATGAGGTGCTCCACCATCGGAGCCAACTCGACGGCCAGACCGAGCAGCTCGCGGGCGAGGTGGCGCTGGTCGGGCAACGACGGCTCGACCTCGACGACCAGAGCGATCGTGGCGGAACAGCGGTGCCCCACGGTGGCCGCGACGAGCCGCCCAGCGATGCGGCCGTCGGACGCCGAGGCCTGCCGTGTCAGCACCGCAGCACCGTCGTTGAGCAACTGGGCGAAGTCGACGGTCGACAGCCAATCGAACCGATCGACAGTCGTCGACGTGTCGGCCTGATCGCTCACCGTGAGCGCCCGTGCGGCTCCTGCGAGCGACAACTCGAGGATCGCGGCACTCGCAACGGTCGGCAGCGTCGCAATCGTGTCGACGACGTGACGCTGCACATCGCCCGACGGTGGTTGAGCGGCGATCCGCACGGCCAGCTGGGTGCGCTCGTGCAAGCGCTCGGTCAGCCTCGTGGCCCAGGCGCGGTGACCGCGCAGGTTCGCCTCGATGCGCGCCGCGAGTTCGTCGAGTGACACTGGTTTGGCGAGGTAGTCGTTCGCCCCGGCGCCGAGACCGCTGATCTTGTCGGCCAGACCGCCTCGACCGGTGACCTGATGACCGGGAGCGTCGCCATGCTCGGCATCGCCCGGAGACGTTCCAGCACCTGCATGCCGTTGAGGTTGGGCAGGCCGCTGTCGAGCAGCACCAGGTCGATCGGCACTTCGGTGACGATCCGCAACGCCTCCTCACCGTCACCCGCCTCGACGGTGCGGTAACCCCGACGCTTCAGTCCGATCGCGATCAGCGCGCGCAGGTCGGCCTCGTCGTCGACGATCAAGATCGTCGCATCGTTGGAAAGCACCGCCATACGAAATTTCACTGTACGCCTCGGGGCACACCGAACTCGCACTACCTGTGTACAGGTTCAGCGTTGTATCGAGACTCGGCGGCGACCCAGGACGTCGGCGACGTGATGGAGCAACTCGTTGCGGCCGAACGGCTTCGCCAGCACGGCCCCGGCCACACGTCCGTGCGCAGGCGCGCCGCAGTGCGGCGGAGCTCGTCCGCCTGTCGGTCTCGCGTCCAGGAAAGTAGGCCTGCACCGGTTGACACGATCACGATCAGGGCGAACCTCCACGGAGCGTCATGTGGCCAGTCGGCGGAGCCATTCGGCGATCTCGTCGATGGTCGGTTGGCCGGCGGCGACGTCGATCACGAGGCTGTACACGTCGTCATTGCCGGCGCGTGAGATCTCGATGCCATTGATCTCGAGGAAGACGGCGGTCGCCAACCATCCGAGGCGCTTGTTGCCGTCGACGAGGGCGTGGTTCTTGACGATCGAATGCAGCAGCGCGGCTGCTTTGGTCCAGATGTCCGGGTAGGCATCCTCGCCGAAGGCTGTCGTCTGCGGGCGGGCTACGGCGGAGCCGAGAAGTCCGATGTCGCGGATGGGCGCAGGATCACCGAGCAGTGCGATGGCGAGGCCGACGACGTCATCGAGGTCGAGGAACTCGACCGGTTCGTTCACTCGCCGAGCCGACGCAAGGCGTCGCTGTGGGTGTCCATGATCAGATCGGCGGCGCGTGCGACTCGGTCTCGGTGATCGCTGCGGGCGACGAACTCGCGCACGGCTCGCCGTGCGGCCTCTTGCATGGAAATTCCCTCGGCCTCCGCGCGGGTTCTCAATGCTTCCTGCTCGCTGTCGGTGAGCCGCAGTGTCATGGCCATCACGTCATGGTATCACTTCGATACCATTAATCCGGCCAGAAAACCAGGAGAGCCACCCCGGAGGGTGGCTCTGATCTGAAGAGTTCTTGGCAGCCCCAACGGGATTCGAACCCGTGCCGCCACCTTGAGAGGGTGGTGTCCTAGGCCACTAGACGATGGGGCCAAGTAGCGATCGGAAACGATATCAGGCGACCGTGCGATCCCACCCGGGTCGGCGTTCAGAGCTGGGGTGCAGGGACTCGAACCCCGAATGACAGTACCAGAAACTGCTGTGTTACCAATTACACCACACCCCACGGCGTGACGGTCGACGACGGATCGACGACCGTTGCGGGACGTGATTGTAGCGGTCTCAGTC
>JBGTCW010000233.1:0-2146 GCA_041748635.1 Ilumatobacteraceae bacterium
CGAGATGCCGATCGCCGCCGTCGCCGCGGCGCGGGCGACAGCAGCCACCACGGCGAGCGTCGACGCGCCGGTTGCACCTGTCGATCCGACGTCCCCGGTCGATCCGCTCGATCCGGCGCCGGCCGGTGTGCTGTACGACGAAGAGCGACCGAAGCGTCGATGGGGTCGATTCCTGCTCGTCGGGTTGATCGCCATGGTCGGCGCGGGCCTGCTCGGCTACGCCGGGTGGCTCTTGCTGCGGACCGAGTCGTTCGAGGTCCCCGACCTCACCGGCGTCGACGAGGCGGTTGCGCGCAACGAGATCGCCGGGAACGGATGGGTCATCGAGACCGAACGGGAACGCAGCGATGACGTGCCCGAGATCGATCACGTCGTGCGAACCTTGCCGGTCGCCGGCGAGATGCTCGACGAGGGCGAGACGTTCGTGATCGTGGTGAGTGACGGGTTCGAATTGCGCACGCTGCCCGAGTTGACCGGCATGGAGTTCGCCGAGGCGACGCAGACGCTCACCGAACTCCGGCTGGTGGCGATCGAAGGCCCGGCCGAGTTCTCCGAGGACGTTCCCGCGGGCATCGTGATTCGCTGGCAGGTGCAGGACGACGCCGCGCTCGCCGCTGGAGCGCAGGTGCTCGCCGACACCCCGGTCGTGGTGACGGCATCGATGGGCCCGCAGCCGCGCCCCGCCCCGAACCTGGCCAATCTCACGGCTGCCGAGGCGACTGCTGCGCTCGACGCGCTGCAACTCGTCACGGCGCTCGGTGAGGAGGTCTTCAGCGACGATGTCGAGGCGGGTCGTGTCGTGGCGCAGACACCGCCACCGGACACTGCCGTCGAGCGGGGTGGCACGGTCACGTTCCAGCTGTCGAAGGGTCCCGACCTCGTCGCCTTCCCCGACCTGGCCGGCCTCGCCTATCCCGCCGCGGAAGCTGCGCTCGTCGAAGCGGGCTACACGGTCGGCAGCCTGCTCGGCACCACCGAGGGCACGTTCGTGTCGGCGTCGGTCGACGGCGAGGAAGTCGAGCCCGGCGCCACGTTCCGTCGCGGCACCCCCGTCGACCTGATCTTCCTCTGATCCTTCCGTCGCTCGGCCCTCCCGTGCGATGATGAGCGAAGCCAACGGCGGGCGCAGGTTTCGCTCATCGCAGCACGCCTGGCGGTGCGGGAATCGACTCGGTCGGCACGGGGTCGCTACGGTTCCGGCACCGCGACCGGCGCCCGCCGGTCACCTGTCGACAAGGAGCCGCCATGACCTCACTCGACGGACGAGTTGCGATCATCACGGGAGCCGGTCGAGGGATCGGCCGCGAGCATGCGCTGTTGTTCGCCGACGAGGGTGCCAAGTTGGTCATCAACGATCTCGGCGGGGCCAACGATGGTGAGGGCAGCGATCAGACACCGGCCGAGGAGGTCGCCGCCGAGATCCGGGCGCGCGGCGGAGCAGCGATCGCCAACGCCGACGACGTTGCCGACTGGGAAGGCGCCCAGCGACTCATCAACGCCGCGATCTCGGAGTTCGGTGATCTCGACATCCTCGTGAACAACGCGGGCATCCTGCGCGACCGGGTGATCGTCAACATGACCGAGGCCGAGTGGGACGCCGTCATCGCCGTCCACCTGAAGGGCCACTTCGCGCCGACGCGCTGGGCGGCTGCGTACTGGCGCGAGGAGCACAAGGCCGGCCGCGGCAAGCGTCGCAACCTCGTGCACACCTCGAGCACGTCGGGCCTGTTCTCGAACCCCGGTCAGGCGAACTACGGAGCGGCGAAGTCCGGTATCGCGACGTTCAGCCAGATCGCGGCGAAGGAGCTGGTCCGGTACGACGTGCAGAGCAACTGCGTCGCGCCCGGCGCCCGCACCCGTCTGACGCTTGCCACACCAGGGCTCGAAGAGATCATGACCCCCAAGGACGGCGTGTTCGACGAGTGGGACCCGGCCAACATCTCGCCGCTCGTCGCGTACCTCAGCAGCGAGGCGTGTCAGTTCACCGGCGAGACCTTCTTCGCTCAGGGTGGCGTGGTGAAGCGCGTCCGTTCGTGGGAGATGGGCGACACCGTCGAGCAGCCCGCAAAGTGGACCGTCGACGACCTCGCCGCCGCGCTGGCACCGCTCGCCGACTGAGCACGCCGGTCACGCGGTGCCTGGCACC
>JBGTCW010000234.1:0-5400 GCA_041748635.1 Ilumatobacteraceae bacterium
ACGGTCACCGATCCGCCGAGCGCCACCGCACCCACGGTGGAGCCATCGGCGAGCCCTGGCAGCAGGCGGGCGCGCACTTCGTCGTCGGCCGTCGCGGCGAGTGTCGCGCTGGCGATCACCGACGGCACGAACGGCCCTGGAGCATCGGCTCGAGCGAGTTCCTCGACCACGATCACGAGCTCCTCGATGCCGTATCCCGACCCACCGACGTCCTCGGGGAGGTGCAGGCCGAGCCACCCGAGCTCTGCGAGCTCGCTCCAGCACGCCGGGAGCGCATGGTCGGACGACTCCAACCGATCGCGAGCTGCTCCACGCAGGTTGCGCTTCTCGGCGAAGCCGCTCACGGTCTCGGCGAGCGAACGATGGTCCTCGGTGATGGCAATGGACATGTGATCTGACCTCCGATGAGCGAGTGGACACAGAGAGCGTCGACTCCATCATCCACAACATCACCACCCCACGACGACTCCAGGCCCGCCAGACACCATCCAGCGATGAGCGAAACCGCCATATACGCAGGCCACGCTCATCGCAACCGGAGAACGCTCCCGAGCGATGAGCGAAACCGCCATATACCCAGGCCACGCTCATCGCAACCGGGGAACGCTCCCGAGCGATGAGCGAGACCACCACATGCGCCCGCTTCGCTCATCGCGACCGGGGCGAACGTTCGGCGCGTCCGCTGGCGTGTGGTCAGGCGGTGGGTGCGTAGCGGGCGAAGCCGGCGTCGGTGTGGCGGCTCAGCTCACCGAGTTCGCGGAGGTGCTCGAGGTGGGCGTAGGTCTCGCTCTCGGCCATCTCCCCCCACGAGCGCTCCCTGAACAGCACCCGCATGAAGTCCTCGACGGTGCCGTTCGGCAGCTCGTGAGTCGCGTTGCGGATCGTGTCGAGGCGCTCCTCGTGATGCTCGATGATGTGTTCGGCCCGCCCTGCGAGGTCAGTGAACGGGTGTCCGTGCGCCGGCAGCGCGACCGACACGTCGGCAATGTCCGTCATTCGTCGGAGCGAGTCGAAGAAGAGCGCGAGCGGATCGCTGTTCGGCGTCAGCCCGCTGATGTGCGGCGTGATCGACGGGAGGACGTGATCGCCGGTGAGCACCACGCCGAACTCCGGGTCGTACAGACACAGGTGGTCGTAGGTGTGGCCGGGCGTGTGCATCGCCACCCATTCGCGCCGGGCGAGCTTGATCGTCTGGCCGTCGACGAGCGGGATCGTCGGGCGCGGGGTGGCGAACCCCGATCCCGGCGAACCGCCACTGCTCCGGATCCGCTGGAGGAACTCCGGCGACGGCCCCGACCGACGGCCGCCCCACGGTGAGGGCGCCGCCATCCAACGCTCCATGGCGGCGGCCCGATCCTCCGGCGAGTTGACGTCGAGCCGCTCGGAGTCCTCGTCGTCGGCGGTCTCGGCGAGGTCGAACAGTGTGCGGAACGACTCGTGGGTGACCACGTCGGCGCCGGCCTCGTGGTGCAAACGGGCCGCTCCTCCGAAGTGATCGGGATGCGAATGGGTGACGACGACCGTGTGGACGTCATCGACGGCGTACCCGGCACGACCCAGGCGATCGACGAGATGCGCCCACGAGTCGTCGCCCGGAAGTCCGGGATCGACCACCGCGATGCCTCGTTCATCCTCGAGCACGTAACAGTTGACGTGTCCGAGGCCGGGCATGCTGATCGGCAGCTGGGTGCGCACGATGCCGGGCGCCACCTCGGTGACATCGGTGGTCGCATCCTCCTGCTCCTGCTTCGGGGGACGGGGCGCCAGCGCAGCGTCCAATCCGTCCGGCGGAAGCTCGTGATGGTGGGGATGATCGTGCTGCATGAACCTGTGGGCCTCCGCCGGGCTGGCGACCTGGGTCTGGTCGGCTCGATCATCGTCGCTCACGCGCACCCCCAGACTCGCACCCGACGACCCCCGCATCGACCCCCAGTCGACCGTGCGATGAGCCAGACCAACACAAACCGACGGCTTCGCTCATCGCAGCACCGCGCATCGACCGTGCGATGAGCCAGACCAGCCGTATCCGACGGCTTCGCTCATCGCGGGGCGCGATCGCGGGGTCCTACGCTCGAGCGTCGAGCTCGGCGATGTCACGGCTGGGCGCGGTCAGGCGGTACGACGCGTCGAGGAGTTCGGCGACCTCGGCCCAGTCGGAAGCGTCATCCAGGTCGATGCCGAGCCACCCGGACGGCCCGAGGTAGGCCGGAACGAACGTGCGCTCGTCTTCGAGCAGTGCGCGCCGGTCACTCTCGTCAGGGAGCACGATGATCGAGTGCGGGTGCTGGATCCACCCACCATCGAGCTTCAGCGAACCGCCGTAGTACGCGAACACCTTCTTGGTGAAGAATGCCGGGCGACCGTGCGACACCTTCTCGGCGGCGCTCGGCATCGCGGTCGCCAACTGTCGGACGCGCTCGAGAATGGGATCGTCGTCGTCGAACATCTGGCGATGCGCCACGCTCGGAGCGTATTCGAGTACCGATCACCGCGGACGGTCGTTGCATGGAACCGTGCGCGCGAACGAACATGACGACATGAACAACATGGTGGGAGCATTCGTCCGGTTCCAGAAGAACCCGTCGTCGGTGAGGTACGCCTCGGCCGCGATCATCAGCACATTCGTGGTGCTGGTCCTCGCGGGCGCAGTCGTGATGCGGCTGTTCGATTCCGACAGCTACCCGACCATCGGATCGGCCGTCTGGTTCACCCTCCAGACCGTCACGACCGTCGGCTATGGCGACAACACTCCGACGTCGACCATCGGGCGAGCCGTCGCCTCGGTCGTGATGCTCGTGTCGATCGCGCTCATCACGGTGATCACCGCAGTGGTCACGTCGATGTTCATCCGGTCGGTGAGTCGGGAACAGGACGCAGCCGACCGACTCGCGGTCGCCGAGACGCTCGCCCGCATCGAAGCCTCACTCGCTGCAGTGAACGACCGGCTCGACGGTCTGGCGACCTCGACGTCAGCGCTGTCGAACGACAACCCCCCGGACGAACCCTGACGAGTCGGAACAGGTGGCGACCGCGAAGCCGCGTGGTCAGCTGTCCGAGCGCGGCGTCGGCGTGAAGCGCACGGGCAGGCGCTTGATGCCTCCGACCAACGGGAGCCCTGCGGTGTCGAGCGGAACCGCCGGACCCGTCACCTCGAGGTCGGGCAGGCGTCGGAACAGCTCACGGAACACCACGGCCAACTCTCGGCGCGCCAGGTTGGCGCCGAGGCAGAAGTGCGGGCCGGGGCCGCCGAAGCCGACGTGCGGGTTCGGCGACCGACGCACATCGAACCGCTCCGGATCGTCGAACACGCGTGGGTCGCGGTTGGCGGCGCCGTAGAACATGACGAACTTGTCGCCCTCGTGGAACTGCTCGCCGCCGAGCGTCACGGCACCCGTGGCCGTACGTCGCATGAACGTGACCGGCGACGCCACCCGCACGATCTCCTCGACGGCCGACTGCGTCACCCCGTCGACGTCGGCCTGCCAGTTGGCGCGCTGCTCGGGGTTCTTCGTGAGCAGGTTGACGCCATGGCTGATGCCTGTGCGCGTGGTGTCGTTGCCGGCGACCGCCAGCAGCACGAACAGCGAGGTGATCTCCGCCGGCGTCAGCAGATCCTCGGGGAGCTCGTTGTGGACCAGCTTCGAGGTGAGGTCGTCGGTCGGGTTGGCTCTACGGTCCTCGATCAACTCCCCCATCAACGTCGCCAACGACATCCCGGCGTTCAAGAAGGCTTCGATACCACCGTCGGTGCCGACGAACTCGGGATCGCCGCCGCTGAGGATCACGTTCGTGGCGTCGAGCACGGTCTTGAACTCACTGCGCGGGATGCCCATCATGTCGCAGATGACCAGCAGCGGGAACGGCTGCGAGAGCACCTCGACGAGATCGGCCTCGCCTCGTTCGCAGAAGTCGTCGATCACCTCGGTGCAGATCGACTCGACCGACTCGAGCACGCCCTGCAGTTCGATGGGCGTGAAGCTGTACGCAACGATGCGACGCTGGTGGGCGTGGCGGGGGTTGTCCATGTTGATGAAGCCGCCGAAGAACTCGAGCATCTCCATCGGCAGGTCGAACACCGACGTGGCGCCCTTGCCCGAGCAGAACAGGTCGGGGTTCTTGCTCACCTGCACGACCTCGTCGAAACGAGGCAGTGCGTAGATCGTCTCGGCGACGTCGCCCGCCAGCGGGTTGTTGACCTCGATCGGGAGGACCGCTCCGAGTTCTCGGATCTCGGCGAACTCGGCCATTCGATCCTCGAGCGTCTGGGTCCAGAAGCTGGGCTCGATCAGTCGGTTGGCGCTCGCGGTCATGGGGCTCCTGGCGGGATCTGGCGGCCGGGGTGCCGCAGATCCGTACGCTAGCCCCGAGTCGCCGAGGTACTCCTGACCGACTCGGACACCGCTCAGGCAGCCCGGATGGCGCGGACGAGATCGCGCTTGGACATCGAGCTGCGACCGTCGACGTCGAGTTCCTGGGCGCGCTCGTACAGGTCGGCCTTACTCCAGTCGTCGAGCGATGCCGGCCGTCCGTCACCGTCGGGATCGATGGCGCGCGTAGCATCGTCGAGCAACGCGGTGGTCGCCCGTTCGGCCGCCTTCGCGGTGCGAGCGCCTTGGGCTCGGGCCTGGCCGGTCGTCTCCTTGGTGGTGTTCGCCGCCATCGTCGACGTGCGTTCCACAGCTGATCGCGCCTGGCCGAACGTCGTCGACAGCGCCTCTCCGGCGGTATCCGACAGGCGACCGACCTGACGGCCGACGTCATTGGCGATGGCGCCCGTCGTTGCGGTCACTCGACGCACGGTGGCCCGTGTCAGGCCAACGGCACGTGCAGGCATCGCCGGAAGGTTCCCCTCGATCCGGTCGAGCGCTTCCGACAGGTCGTCGATGCGGCGGGTGATCACGAGGTTGCAGTCCGTGCGGTTCATGCGGAGGGTGTACCCGCCCGATGGTCGATGAAACCGCACGCCGGCGGTGTCGTCAGGCTCCACTGTCGGGCGCGCTCGCGGCGTAGTTGCTCGCCAGGGGCTGGTGCTGCTCATCGGACGACGCGCGACGCCGACGAAGGATCCACGCAACCATGACGACCAGCACCAGACCGCCACCGACGTAGAGCATCGGATGTCGCCGAATTGTGCGTCCACCGGCGACTGCAACCTTTGCGCCGGTGCCGACGGCGACCGCACCGGCCGGCCCGAGCGCGCCCCTGACCGCGTCGAGTCCGACGCTGAAGTCGTCCGTCACTCGTTCGACGAGACCATCAGGCCAGTCGATGTTCGACGGAACCGAGGGAAGCTTCGCGGGCAGTTCGTGCGCCAGCCGCCCACCCGCCTCGCGCAGCGCGTCGACAGCATTTTCGTAGGTGGTGGACATGTGAACCTCCTGGGTCCGAAGCGGGTGAACA
>JBGTCW010000235.1:0-4081 GCA_041748635.1 Ilumatobacteraceae bacterium
CCGGCTCCGCCCGCTGCACCGGAAGCGCCGACGACGCCGCCAGGCCCGCCACCTCCGCCCCCCGAGCAGCCCTCGCCACCACCACCTCCGCCTCCGTCCTGAGCGCCGCCGAGTAGGTGTGCCAGGCTGTCGGTGTGCCGACACCAACATACGAACAGCTCTTCGAGAACAACCGCCTCTGGGTCGCCGACGAGCTCGCCAACGACCCCGACCACTTCGAGCGGCTCGCCGCCGGGCAGCGCCCGAAGTACCTGTTCATCGGGTGCTCCGACAGCCGCGTGAATGCCAACGAGATGGTCGGCATCCGCAGCGGCGAGATGTTCATCCATCGCAACATCGCCAACCTGGTCGTGCACACCGACATGAACTTGATGTCCGTGCTGCAGTATGCGGTCGAGGTGCTCGAGGTCGAACACGTCATCGTGTGCGGCCACTACGGCTGCGGGGGCATCGCGGCGGCCGTCGACGGCTCGTACCACGGCCTGATCGACAAGTGGCTCGGCACGATCAAGGACGTCTATCGGATCTACCACGAGGAGCTCGAGGCGATCGACGATCCCGAGCTGCGCCACCAGCGCCTCGTCGAGCTGAGCGTCCGCGAAGGGGTGTACCGATTGTGTTCGACGTCGTTCATCCAACGCCGCTGGGGTGCGGACATGGGTGCCCACGTCCACGGCTGGGCGTACGACATTCGCAAGGGTCTGCTCAAGGACCTCGATATCGACCCGCGAGATCAGCCCGCCCGCTTCATCTACGAGCTCGACAGCCTCTGAGCACGTCCTTCCCGGTTGAGTACGTTCGGACCATGACGGTCGACTCGATCCCAGTCGCACGGACGCCCGAAGGTGGCTGGACCGGCGAATTCCCCGAGCCAGTTCTGGCGGGGTGCAGTGATCCGCTCGTCGACGGTGCCCCCGATCTGAGGGGGATGTGGCAGGTAGCGGAGGTGTTCGTCGACGGCGCGTCGGTCGACGGACATCCACTGCTCGGCGCCCACCAACGAATCGAGCAGTGCGCCGACCGCGTGACGATCACCGCCGGCGGGATCATCCACGACATGCGCTGCGACGGCACGGAGGAGCACGGTGTCAACGACGTCGCCGAGTTCGACAAGCGGACGCCGATCACCGTGGTGGCCACGTTCGAGGAGGGTGTCCACGTGCTGCGTCCCGTCGGCCTGCCGATCGAGGTGACCCGATGGCGCGAGGGCGACGACCTGATGTGGAAGTACGTCGGGTTCACGTGTCGGTTGATCCGCCTCGGCCCGCCGGAGATGCAGCCGAGCTGACTACGGTCGGCGTCATGAGCAACAGCGGTGCCGACATCGATCTCGACTTGAACGGCGGTCCTCCCCTCGCCGATCCACTCCTCGATTCGCTGTATCGACGCATGCGCACGATGCACTCGCTGTACGACCAGGCGGTCGACACGATGGAGCTGGAACACGTCAACCATTTCGAGCGCGAGGGTGTGCTCCCGATCGCGTTCTCGCTGTTCCACTACGTCAACGTGCACGACGGATCGTTCATGATGATCACCGGCGAACCGCCGATCTGGAACGACGAGTGGCAAGAACGAGTGCAGCTCACGATCGCCGATCACGGCAAGCACAAGACCGTCGAGGAGATGGTGGCGCAGCGCATCGGCGACTACGACGCCTACAAGCAGTACCAGCGAGCGGTGTTCGACCGGACCGAGGAACACCTGCGCACGATGGATCCGGCCGACTTGACCCGGGTGCTCGTCGCCAAGCCCTACCCGCCGATGATCGCAAGCACCTACAGCGCTCGATGCGCCGGACCGCAGGGCATCACCGTGCTCGACGGGTTCGAGTGCTGGCTCTACCAGCACGGGCTGCGCCACATGGGCGAGATCGAACTGGCCCGCGGCCTGGTCGGCCTCGGGGGGATGACGTCGTAGCGCGAGACTGACGCGATGGAACCACTCGGCGTTCACCACGTGTCGATCAACGTTCGCGATGCCGCGGAGGGGCTGGAGTTCTACACCCAGGTTCTCGGGTTTCGCCAGCGCAGCGATCGACCCGACTTCAGATTCGGCGGCGCCTGGCTCGACCTCGGCGACCAGCAGGTACATCTGATCGAGGGGACACCGCCCGCCGACCACGGCCAGCACTTCGCCATCCGAGTCGCCGACCTCGACGCGGCCGTCACCGAGCTGCGCGAACGAGGGTTCGAGGTCAGCGAACCGTCACCGGTCGGCGGCGCCCGCCAGTCGTTCCTGCACGACCCCTCCGGCAACCGCATCGAACTCCACGAGCCCGTCGTTACAACAGGGGTCAGACCCGCGATGTAATGGCCGGTCGATGACATCGCAGGTCAGGCCCGGGTTGTGACTCAGCCGGGGAAGCCGGGGACGCCGTCGTCGAGCTGGACGCCGGCTGAGTTGAGAAAGCCCGACACGAGCCGGTAGAAGCCGGCGACCACCAGGAGTTCGACCAGCTCTGAGTCGGACCACCGCTCGGTGAGCGCCGTCCATGTCTCGTCGCTGACGCAGTCCTCGGCGTGGAGGTCGTCTGCGAGGGCGATCAGCGCACGGTCGTCCGCGCTCCACGGGTGGTCACCCGTGGGCTTCGTGAGCGCCTCGATCTCGTCGTCGGTGAGACCGCAGCGCTTGCCGATGACGGTGTGTTGCCCGAACTCGTAGACGGCTCGGGCATTCCAACCCACCCGCAGGATCACCACTTCGCGTTCGCGCTCGGGGATGAGACCCTTGTTGAGGATGAATCCGCCGAGCAGGTTGAATCGCTTGAGCAGCTTCGGATGGTGACCGAGCACCCCGAAGATGTTGAGCGGTCGACCGTCGTGGGTCAGCGCTCCGGCGAGCGTGTCGCGTAACTCGTCGTCGGTGACGTCGTCGAGATCGATCGGCTCGATGCGTGGACGGGTGGGACGTTCGATGGTCATGGTGGGGCTCCGTCGGGGTGAGGTCGGTGCAACAGTGAAGGCGGTCAGCCGCGCAGGGGCCGCGGGTCGGAGATTCGAACGACACGGTTGGTCATCGCGCCGATGCCGCCGATCGTGGTCGTGATCACGTCACCGTCGGCGAGGAACTGTCCCTTCGCCATGCCGACGCCCTCGGGCGTGCCGGTGAAGATGATGTCGCCCGTAACGAGCGTGGTGATGCCCGACAGGAAGCTCACGAGCGTCGGAACGTCGAAGATCAGGTCGGAGGTGTTGCCCTCTTGGCGGATCTCGCCGTTGATCGAGCACGCGATCCGCAGGGCGTTGCGGTCTGCGAGCTCGTCGATCGACACGACGACCGGCCCGATCGGACCGAAGGTGTCGTACGACTTCCCCAGGTCGAAGTGCGGCGGTTTGGCGGCGAACTGCGCGGGTCGATCCGAGATGTCCTGGCCGATCGTGACGCCGACGACGTGGTCCCATGCGTCCTCGGGCGCAATGTCCCGACCACCTCGCCCGATCACCACGACGAGTTCCGCTTCGTAGTCGCAGCCGTCGCTGCGGATCTCGACGTCGGCGGTCGGGCCGACGAGACACGACGGGAACTTCGTGAACACGAGCGGACTCTCGGGTAGATCACGACCACCCTCGGCGGCATGGGCGGCGTAGTTCAGGCCGACACCGAAGACCTTCTGCGGTCGGGGAACCGGCGGACCGAGCACGACGTCGGCGAGCAGCCCGGTGACCGACGACTCGTCGAGTCCGGCAGACAGCTCGGCGAGGAGGTCGGGGCGAGCCAGCGCTTCCATCGGATCGGGACCGAACGCACCCGACGAGTGCGTGGCCAGGTCGGTGTAGTACTCCCCGTGGACGAGCGCGACCCGTCCGTCGACGTTGCCCAGTCGGAATCCCATCCGCTCCATCATGGACCACCGAGTTTCGTTGACCTGTCGTCGGGCGACTGCAAGCGACGAGCAAAGTGACACCATCCGGGCGGTTCGCTCATCGCAACTCCGACACCACGCAACGCTCGCCGTTCTCGTGAACAGTTTCACCTCTGAGACGTGGAGTTGTTCACGAGAACGAGGCGAGCCGCCAGTGAGCGGGATCCCGGGCTACGGTCCATGGTCGTGTCGGTCCCGTACCACGAGGGTCGGTTC
>JBGTCW010000236.1:0-2273 GCA_041748635.1 Ilumatobacteraceae bacterium
CGTGGCGCGCTGCGGTTCGTGCCACCGTGAGCGCCAGTCGGGCGTCGTCGGCGGCGGCGTCGAAGTAGATGTAGCCGGCGCTCAGCTTGTCGAGATGCGTGGTGGGGAAGTGCGCTGCGGCCTGCTCGGCCGATACCCGCCGGTGCAGCTTGCCGATGCGCCAGCCTCCAGTGAGGTCGTACATCCACATGGCCGAGCCGAGCGCCTTGGCGACCTTCTTCGATACCAAGCCATCCTTGGTGAGGATGGGGATCATGAACGGGAGCACTTCGACGAGGTGCGGGGCATTCTTCATCAGGCGGCGACGCTCCCGCAGCGCCTCGTAGACCAGACGAACGTCGCCGTTCTGGAGGTAGCGCAGGCCGCCGTGGACCATTTTGGAGCTCTTCGACGACGTGCCGCTGGCGAAGTCGTCTCGTTCGACCAGCGCGGTGCGCAGCCCTCGTGCGGCAGCATCGAGGGCGACCCCGACGCCGGTGATCCCGCCGCCGATCACCAGCACGTCGAACGGGTTGTCGGGCGTGGCGGTGCGAAGTGCGTCGAGCATCTCGGTCCGTACGAACGGCCGCTTCGGTCCCGTCATCGCCCGGATGCTACGAGATCCCCCCGTTCCGGTGACACTTCGGATGCCCCGGGTCATCCGACCTGCAACGTGAACGTCGGGTTGGCGGCTCGCGAAATTTCCCCTGGCGCTGCACGCCTGGCGGTTCTAGATTCGAGTGATTCGGGGCTAGCTACGGGGAGTCGAACCGCACGTGTCGGTACAGGAATTGAAATGGTGGGATCTCGGAGCATGTCGGGGGCTCGATGCGGCGGTGTTCTATCCCGACGACGATGAAGGCGCCGAGATCGCCAAGGCGGTGTGCGCCGACTGCTCGGTCCAGGCGGCCTGTCTCGACTACGCGCTCGCAGTGCGTGAGAAGGCCGGAGTCTGGGGTGGGGCGACCGAGCGTGATCGCCGTCGCATGATCCGCCAACGCCGTCGAACCCGCTGAGACCTCACCGTTCGGATCGGCGATCCGCAACGGGGTTCTCGGCGCGCCGCGGTCGCACGTACGATCGATCCGATGTCGAGCGCAGCGCTGTCCTGGCCGTCGGTTCTGACCGAGCTCCTGGCGGGCCGCGACCTCGATTCGGCCGTTGCCCACGATGTGATGTCGACGATCCTGCGCGGTGAGGCCACGGACGCGCAGATCGCAGCGTTCCTGGTCGCGCTCCGGTCGAAAGGGGAGCACGCCGACGAACTGTCCGGCCTCCTCGACGGAGCGCTCGACGCAGCGACGTTCGTCCCACTGACCGACGACGAACGAGCGGGGTGCGTCGACATCGTCGGTACCGGGGGCGACGGGTCGGACTCGATCAACGTGTCGACGATAGCGGCGCTCGTGATCGCCGGCGCCGGCGTGCCGGTGTGCAAGCACGGAAACCGATCGGCATCGTCGAAGTGCGGGAGCGCGGACCTGCTCGAGTCGCTGGGCGTGGTGATCGAACTCCACGCCGACGGTGTTGCGGCGTGCGTCCGCGAGGCGGGCATCGGGTTCTGCTTTGCCCCGATGTTCCATCCGGCGTTCCGCTTCGCCGGGCCACCACGGCGGGAGATCGGCGTGCCGACGGCGTTCAATCTGCTCGGGCCGATGGCGAATCCCGCCCGGGTGCGGCGTCAGGTGATCGGCGTGGCCGAGCATCGGTTCGCCGAACCGATGGCGCTCACGCTGCAACGGCGGGGAGTCACACACGCGTGGGTGGTGCACGGTGCAGGGCTCGACGAGCTGACCACCACCGGACCCTCGCACGTGCTGGCTCTGACGAACGGGTCGATCGACCGGTTCACCATCGACCCGGTCGAACTCGGTCTGCGACCGGCCAGCGCCGACGATCTCCGCGGTGGTGACCCCGAGGCAAATGCACGGGCCGCGCAGCGCGTGCTCGCCGGTGAGCCCGGCCCCCATCGCGACATCGTCGTGCTGAATGCCGCGGCCGGCCTGGTGGTCGGCGGAGCGGCTGATGACATCGAGACGGCGCTGGTGATGGCGTCATCGGCGCTCGACGACGGCCGCGCCAGTGACGCACTCGACGCACTGGTGAGCGTCTCGCACGCGCAGCTCGGGTGACGCGTAGCGGCTCAGGCCGCACGGGCTGCGAGTGCGGCGATGTCCGGAACTCGGTCGCCGATCGGAAACAGCCAGGTGCCCGAACAGCGCACGGTGAGCTGAGCGGCGCGCGCATCGCAGAAGCGGGCGAGACACAGTGCCTCGTCGATCTGCTCGCGTCCG
>JBGTCW010000237.1:0-4292 GCA_041748635.1 Ilumatobacteraceae bacterium
AGGTGGGTCCGATGTACCCGGCGACGCCCGTCGAGACGATCCGCCAGATGCAGGACGAGATGCCCCATGACCAGCCGATCGACGACCGGGTCTACGACCGTCATCTCGAAGCGCTGCAGATCGAACTGCTCAAGGCACAACGCCACGTCAAGGAGACGGGTGAGCGTGTCGTCATCGTGTTCGAGGGCCGCGACGCAGCTGGTAAGGGCGGCGCGATCAAGCGCTTCCGGGAGAACCTCAATCCCCGCGGCGGCACCCTCGTCGCGCTCCCCAAGCCGACGGAGGCGGAGCAGTCGCAGTGGTACTTCCAGCGCTACGCCGCTCATCTGCCGTCGGCTGGTGAGATCGTGATGTTCGACCGGTCGTGGTACAACCGAGCCGGCGTCGAGAAGGTGCTCGGGTTCTGCACGCCTGCGGAGCACGCCCTGTTCCTGCAACAGGTGCCCGGCTTCGAGCGGTCGCTGGTCGACGGCGGCATCCACCTCGTGAAGCTGTGGTTCACGGTGTCGAAGACCCGTCAGAAGCAGCGCTTCGAGGACCGGCGAGAGGATCCGCTCAAGCAGTGGAAGCTGTCACCGATCGATGAAGCGAGCGTGAAGAAGTACGACGAGTACACCTCTGCTCGCAACGAGATGCTCAACGCCACCGATTCCACACGGGCGCCGTGGACCGTCGTGAACTCCAACGAGAAGAAGCGCGCCCGTATCGAAGCGATTCGCAGCGTGCTGCACGGCCTCGACTATGCGCACAAGGACCGCGACGTGGTGACTGCACCCGATCCCCGTGTGGTGCGCAACGTCAGCGACATCCACATCGGCGACTGAGCCGACATCGCTGTCAGGCTGGTGACGGACCTTCGGCTCGCAGTCGGTCGACGGCCTGCATTGCGTCACGTAGTTCGGTGAGCCAATCGCCGGTGTGCTGTCCCACCAGGCGCACACACCACGCCAGGGCATCGGCGCGCGACCGCGCGACGTTCGCCGCGACGAGCGTGTCGAGCACGAGTCGTTCGGGTTGACGCAGGCGGGTCATCACGGGCACGGCGAGATGGGTGAACACCTCCGTGCGCTCACCGACCTTGACCGCCCAGGCAACCTTGCGCTCGAAACGGTGCTCTGCCTCGCGAGCGATCTGGATCCGGGCGTCGCGAGTCTCCTCGCGAAAACCGGTTGCGCGTCCGGCCAGTGCTTCGGCACGGTCGGCATCGGCGGTGCCGGCCGCGAGTTCGGGTTCGGGGACCGTGATCGTGATCGTGATCTCGTCACGATCGACGGCGATCTCCGGTGGGGTCACTCTCCACGCCTCAGGAAGACGACCGGTGAGCCAGGACGTGATGGTGGATGTGGTCGATGTCGTCGATGTCATGTGCCGAACACTACCGGATAATTACTTAATTACATGCAAAGCTTTATTTGCGTCCACAAGTGATCCCGGTACGCTGGCGCTCATGAACGACTGGAATGCACAGATCATCGCCGAGTTCCGTTCGACCGGCGGCAAGGCCGCCCAGTTCGGCGACGCTCCGCTGGTCATCCTCCACACGATCGGCGCGAAGAGTGGCGAACTGCGCGAGATCCCCCTCGTTGCACTCGTCGACGGCGCCGACCTGTACGTGTTCGCATCGAGAGGCGGAGCCGCGACGAACCCCGACTGGTACCACAACCTCAAGGCGCAGCCCGAGATCACCGTCGAGTACGGCACCGAGACCTTCACGGCCACGCTCACCGAACTCCCCGAGGACGAGGGTCAGGCCAAGCTGCGTGCCCAAGCCGAGTTGATGCCGCAGTTCGGCGAGTACATCACCACCGCGGCGCCCCGCGTCATCCCCGCGTTCCACATCGCCCGCGCCACCTGACACCCCGAATTCCGGCAGGGATCGTTCGATCAGCGAACGATCCCTGCCGAATTCTGGTCCGGGCGCGATTACCGTGCGCAGCGTGTCGGTGGTCGATCAGCTGGACGTCGATGACCCCGACCTCGCGCTGCTGCGTCGATTCGAACCGGTGGTGCGGTACAACGAAGGCGAGTACTTCCTGCCAGCGTCGGTCGAGTCATTCGTGCGTCGCTGCCAACTGTGGGAACGCACGGGTCCGTCGAACAAGCATCTCGTCGAGCCGGCGGGAGCACTCGAACTCGACACGCTCCTCGGACACACCCAAGGCCATCTCGCCCAGCACTTCCTTCGGCTCGTCTCGACTCGGCCGACGCGCGCGGAGTTCTTCGGCTGGCAGCGCCGACGAGACCGTCCGCGATTTCGACCCGAGACCCGTCTCGGTCGGGTCGGGGTACTCACTCGCCTGATCGACGCTGCAGCCCGGGTGTCGTTGCTCGCTCGCGGACGCACGCCTCGCGGCGCACAGGCAGCAGCAGCGATGCTCGACCGCGATCGGGCGGACCACGGTGATCATCCCTACTACGGCCGGGTCGTGCACAGTGCCGGCTATGTCGTGCTGCAGTACTGGTACTTCTACTACTTCAACGACTGGCGTTCGAGGGCCTACGGCGTCAACGACCACGAGGGCGACTGGGAGCAGGTGACGATGTATCTCGTCGCCACCGACGACGACGTGCAGCCGGCCTGGATCGCCTTCTCGGCCCACGACGAACAGGGAGCCGACCTGCGCCGCCGCTGGGACGACCCAGACCTCACGTTCGTCGACGGGCACCCAGTGGTGTTCGCCGGGCTCGGTTCGCACGCCGGCGCCGTGCTCGCGGGCGAGTACCTGATCACGGTGCGAACGCACCGTCTCGGACGACTGACCGCTGTGCTCCGACGGATCTCACGATTCCTCCAGCCTTGGTCGTACGACGACGAGACACGTGACGGTGTCGGCATCCCCTACGTCGAGTACAACCGGGGCGACGGGGTTGCGATCGGTGCAGGGAGTTCGACCAGTTGGCGCCCCGTGCTGGTCGACGACAACACGCCGTGGGTCGTCGGGTACACCGGCCTGTGGGGCGACGACACCAACGATCCGTTCGGCGGCGAACGCGGGCCGGCTGGTCCCCGCTACGAACGTTCCGGCACCGTGCGAACCTCGTGGGCCGACCCCGTGGGCTGGTCGGCACTCGATGCGGTTGCGCCATCGGACAGCGAGCGACGCGCCGTCATCGACACGCGCCTCGAGGAGCTCGCCGCCGAGCAGCAGGACCTCGACACCCGTCGTCTGCACCTGCGCAGTCAGCTCCGTGCAGACACCGTCGCTGCGGTGACGGACACGAGCGCTGATCAGCGCACGCTCGCCGAACTCGCCGCCCGCGCCGTCGAGAACGCCGACGAGCAGAACCGCTTGGCCGCGCTCCGTGACGGTGGCGTGATCGTCGAGCATCCGCACGCGCACCTGAGCCATCGTCCGATCCCGCTGGCGAGCGAACCGAAGCAACGTCGACGCCTACTGCGCATCTGGGCGACGATCAGCACACCATCGCTGTTCGTGCTGCTCGCGATCATCGTTCGCTCGACAAACCGGTCGATACTCGGCAGCGCGTTGACCGTGTTCGTGGTGGTGCTCGGCATCGAGGCGCTCTCTCGACGACGCCTCGCGACGTACCTCGTTCGGATTGCGCTGGTGCTGGCACTGGTGTCGTTCGGTGGCCTCGTGGTCGCCGGGTTGATCGCGTCGTGGCGGGTCACCGTTGCCTTACTGTTGGCCATCTTGGCCTTGGTGTTCCTCGTCCTCAACCTCCGCGAGATCCGACGTACCTGATGACCACCCCGGAGACTGCAATCGCCGTCGATCACGTGACCGCGATGGCGGCGAAGTTGCGTCGGGGCGTGCGGCTGTTCACCAGTGTCGGTGACCAGCCACGAGCACGCCGGGCCACCGACGTGCTGCTGCTGACGACCTCACTCGTCGGGATCCTGATGATCGGGCTGATCGCAGTGCCCGAGCCCGGCTACTCCCGGGCGATCGGCGACTTCATGGCGGCACTGCCGAGCGCGCTGCTCGGCATGTGGCAGTTGCTCGCCGACCTTCCCATCCTGTGGTCACTGCTCGTGCTGGGAGCGGCATTCATCCGCGGCCGCCGCACGATCGCTCGCGACATGCTGCTCGCGCTGGTGGTCGGCGCCACGTTGTGGCTGGCTCTCGCCCGGATCGTCAACGGTTCGTGGCCCGACCTCGACGTGCTGCTCAACGACGTCGCGCCGCCGCCGGTGTTTCCTGCCGCCCGGCTCGCCATCCCCACTGCGCTCATCATCACCGCCTCACCCCACCTGGTGAGGCCGGCCCGACGAGTTGGCTACCTGGTGATCGCCCTCGGCGCGGTCGCCGCTGTCGCTCTCGGCGCGA
>JBGTCW010000238.1:0-2295 GCA_041748635.1 Ilumatobacteraceae bacterium
CGTCGGCCGAGGGGTCGATGGTCTCGGGCCGCGATCGGCGACGCAGTGCGCGGTCGAGCTCGTCGGGGAACAGCTCGACCACGTGGGTCACGTCACGCAGGTGGCCGGATGCCTGGAGACGTCGTCCGGCTTCGAGCAGCGCTCGCCGAACCAGCCCGCACGGCCAGTTCCAGCACAGGCCGCGGATGTCCTCGCGCTGGCGATGGCCGTAGCGGGCTTCGACCAGCAGCTGTTCGAACAGCTGCTGGTGTTCGGCGGGAACGCGGGCGCGCACCGCGGCGTCGTCGGGATCCGCAACGGCGAGGTGCTCGGCCGCACCGAGCAGTGCGGCAAGCTGCAACGCTGGCACTTCGGCCAGTGTCGGTCGGTCGACGTCGTCGCTGGTGACCGTGCGCCACTTGTGCAGATCGAGCCAGGCGTCGATCGCGGCGGAGGCGTCGGGGTCGAGCGCGCGCACGTCGTCGACCGAGGTGAGTGAGGCCACTGGTACGCCGCTACTTGCGATGGCTCGGGCCACAGGGCTCAACATGACTGCGGTCTCGACGGTTGCCGGCGAACTGCCGGTGAGCAACCCGGCCGCGTCGTTGGCGTCGATGCCCCACTGTTCGCAGTGCGCGAGCAGGTCGCCCGTCGGAATCAGATCGCCGCCGTGCGTCGCCAGATTCCGACGCGCCGAGTTCTCGAAGTGCGACAGCGCGCGCACGATGTGCTCCGCGAGTTCGGCGTCATCGAGGGAGTGAGGTTCGATCGCCTGGAGCTCGCGGTTCGCCGCCAGTTGCGCCGCCCGATCGGTGTCGAACCACCGATCGACCTCGCCGCGCCAGCGACGTTGTGCGAACGCCTGCTCGGCGATCTTCGCTCGTCGACGCAGCTCGGGGTGCACGCGGGCGATGACCTTCATCACGATGGTCGGCGGTGGCGCCTTGGGCGTGGATCCGGGCTTCTCACCGATCGCCAACGGACGCATGTAGAGGCAGCCGTTCACGAACTTGGCTTCGACGGTCGCCAGTGGAAGGCCGTAGCGCTCCATCGGCTCGACGATGCCCGCTTCGAATGCTCGCCGATAGGTGTCTCGGAGGAACGGCGACAGCGGTCGGAGCCCGTGGTGGGAGGTCTCGAGCTCCCACTGGCCGGGTGCTGGCGGCTCGAAGGTGATGGTCGGTCGTGTCGTTCGGATGTCGTGGTCGGTCATGGTGCCCCCTCTGGCTGAGAACCGACTCAACCATGTCAGTCGACTGTCGTCAAGACATAAGTATGTAGTGACGCTGTATTTCTGCCATGATGTCGGCGGAGGAACCGATGAGTGATTCGCCGACGACGCCGCCGACAACCTCAGGACCAGCGATCCCGACGCTGCGCGATCGTCAGGTGGCGCAGACTCGCGAGATCATCCTCGACGCAGTGACCACGCTGCTCGACGACCGACGCGCCGACGAGGTCACCACTCGCGACATCGCAGCGGCGGCCGGCGTCTCCGAGCGCACGGTGTATCGCCATTTCCCCGACCGCAGCGCCCTGCTCGACGGGTTGTCGCAGCGTTTGTTGGATCTCGACGGGTTCAAACCGTCGTTCGACCTAGAGCACCTGGACGACCTCGCCCCAACCAGCAGTCGCCTGATGAGCGTGCTCGACGAGAACTGGGTGATCGCTCGGGCCGAAGCGGTGTTCAACGCCGATCCCCGGCGCTTCGCGGCCGACACCCAGGCCAACAGTCGCGACATGCGCGGGCTGCTCGCGGCGGAGCTTCCCCAGCTCGACGAGCGTGAGCAGCTGCGTATCGCTGCGGTGTTGCGATGCCTGGTGTCGACACAGGCATGGCTACGGATGCGTGAGGAATTCGGAGTGCCGGGTACCGAGTCCGGTCCGGTCGTGGCCTGGGTGATCGAGATCATCATCCGCGAACTCCGCGCCGGCCGGTACCCGCCCGCACCCTGACTCGACGGGTCACTCGTCGATGTCGTGCGGGGGAAGGTCCTCGGCATCGGCGAGGTCGCGCAGGGGGCCGGTCGCCAACTTGTTTCGTCGAAGATCGGCTCGTCTCAAGTCCGCCCGGGACCTGCCGATATCTGAGTCATCATCGGGGTCCGGCGCGCACGTGACGGATCCCGCCGTCGAGACGACAGGCAGGTCCGCGCATGAACGACCAGACACCGACCAACCCATCGCTTCCGCCGCTCGGCGGTGCGGCCCCTGCGGGTGCGACTCCACCTCCTCCGCCACCCCCTCGCCGACCGGTGCGCGCCACCGCGCAACCGGTGTCTGGCACGGCGCAACCCGAGTCGCCGGGTTCGCGTC
>JBGTCW010000239.1:0-9828 GCA_041748635.1 Ilumatobacteraceae bacterium
GCCGACGAGGCCCTGCGCATCGGGCTCGCCGACGAGATCGCCGCACCCGAGGCGCTCACCGAGCGGGCGCTCGCGCTCGCCGCCGACGTCGCCGCAGGCCCGCTCACCGCTCACCGCATCTGCAAACGGGTGATCGACGCAGGGCTCGAGGGATCACTGGCCGACGGTCTTGCGCTCGAGCGCAACGCCTTCGTCGAGGTGTTCCACACCGACGACGCCCGCAGCGGCGTCGCCAGCTTCCTCGAACACGGCCCCGGCCACGCCACGTTCACCGGCCACTGACCGTTCGCGCACATCCCCGCGATGAGCGAACCCGGCGTATACGAGGGTCTGGGTCATCGCAACCGGTGCGTGTCCCCGAGCGATGAGCGAACCCGGCACATACGGGCGGTCTCGCTCATCGCAACCGTGAGTCACGGCAGGGTGAGGTTGGGCTTCAGGTGGGGGCTCAGCGTGCCGATGTAGGGCTGTGAGAACAAAACTCGTGCATCTGCGCCGCCAGTCCGCCTTCGCCAGTCCGCTGCTGTTCGTGGCACTCTGCGTGGCGATGTTGTCGGTCGCACGCTGAGCGGACGAACAACTCAGGCGTCGACGGCGGCGAGCATCTCGTCGGCGGCCGTCCACGGGTCGGTGACCCGCTCGGCGACCTCGCTGGTGAGTTCATCCCACCGATCGCCCGAACAGATCTGACGCGCCCGTCGACCGAGCCGTTGGGCGACGATCTCGCGGAGCTCCTCACCGAGGCGGAACTCGCGACGCTTACGAAGGTCGCCCGAGCGCTCGGCATGATCGCGGTGCGCGAGCACGGCGTCCCACAGCTCCGGAACGCCGGCACCGGTCGACCCCACGGTGGCGAGGATCGGGGGGCGCCACGCATCGTGCGACAGATCCGACAGATCGAGCATCTGCATCAGATCGCGGCTGGTCTCCTCGACACCCTTGCGATCGGCCTTGTTGATCACGAACACGTCGGCGATCTCCATCAGGCCGGCCTTGTTGGCCTGCACGCTGTCGCCCCACCCCGGGTTGACGACCACCACGGTCGTGTCGGCCTTGCCCGCCACCTCGACCTCGACCTGACCGACGCCGACGGTCTCCACGAGGATCCACTTCCGACCGATCGCGTCGAGCAGACGCACGGCCTCGGGCGTGGCGAGCGACAGTCCACCGAGATGACCGCGTGTCGCCATCGAACGGATGAAGACGCCCGGATCGGTCGCGTGCTCCTGCATCCGGACCCGGTCGCCGAGGATCGCACCGCCGGTGAACGGCGACGACGGATCGATGGCCAGCACGGCGATCTCGAGGTCCTGCGCTCGGAGGTGTCCGATGAGTGAGCTGGTCAGGGTGCTCTTGCCGGCCCCCGGCGCCCCGGTGAGCCCGACGGTGTATCCGGAGCCGCTCCGCGGGTAGGCGAGACGCCCGATCGTGCGGGCATCGTCGTCACCACGTTCGATCAACGACAGCAGCCGGGCGAGTGCGCTTCGGTCGCCGTCGAGCGCCGACTGGAACAACTCGGGCGCGGGCAGCTGACGACGGCTCACGTGCCCGACCTCATGCCGCCTTGACCGCGACGTTCACCACTGCGGTCACCCCGTCGACGCGATCACGGATGATTCGAGCAACGCCGGACTCGAGCGTCCGGTCCGCCGACGGGCACCCGGCGCAGGCGCCGATCAGCTCGACCGACACGCGGCCGGTCGCCTCGTCGACGTCTCGCAAGATGATGTCGCCGCCGTCGGCCTGGAGGGCCGGCCGGATGACCTCGATCGTGGCTTCGACCTGTTCACGCATGACGCCGACCATTCAATCAGCGGAGCCCGTACGATCCCCAGGTGTGATGGCGGTGTCGGCATCGAACTCGGGAGCGACCGTGCTCCTGGCGCACCAGGGCGGATGGGACGAGGCGCTGCTGATCGGCGGTCCGATCCTCGTGATCGTCGCGCTGCTGTGGGTGGCCAAGCGCCGCGTCGACCGAGCCGCCGACTGACACCTCCAGCACCCCCGATCGTTCATGTTGCAGTCCGGATGGAACGGGCCGTCCGAACCGTCACGCGAACGGGTGAGCCGACCACCCGATCGTTCATGTTGCAGTCCGGATGGGACGGCCCTTCCGAACCGTCACGTGAACGACAGCGGCGGTGGGAGATCCGGGTGAGAGATCAGCGGCGTTCGATGTCGGCGCCGACTGCGGCGAGGCGTCCCACGAGGTCGTCGTAGCCACGGTCGATGTGCTCGACACCGGTGATCTCGGTCTCACCCTCAGCGGCGAGCCCGGCAACGACCATTGCAGCGCCCGCGCGGATGTCGTGGGCTCGCACGGGTGCGCCCGACAGACGCGGCACGCCTCGAACCACGGCGTGATGCCCACTCGTGCGAACATCGGCGCCGAGCCGTTGCAGCTCCTCGACGTACCGGAACCTGCCCGGATAGAGGTTCTCGGTGACGATGCCGACGCCATCAGCGACTGCGAGCATCGTGATGATCAACGGCTTGTAGTCGGTGGCGATGCCTGGATACGGCAGCGTCGCGACGTCGATCGACCGGAGCCGTTCGGGCGCAACGACTCGGAGGTGGCCCTCGTTGTGTGCCGCCCCCGGGGCTCCGTCGGACGCCGACGACACCTCGAGGCCCATCTCACCGAAGCGCTCGAGCAACATCGCCATGTGCTCGACCCGAGCGCCGCGCACTTCGAGTTCACCCCCCGCCACGGCAACGGCGGCGAGGTAGGTGGCTGCCTGGATCCGATCGGCGACGGTGTGGTGCTTGGTCGCGCACAGCTCTGCGTGGTCGACGCCGTCGATCACGAGCGTCGACGTGCCGACGCCGGAGATCTGTGCACCCATGGCGATGAGGAATTCGCACAGGTCGGCGATCTCGGGTTCACGTGCGGCGTTGTCGATCGTCGTGCGCCCGTCGGCGAGAACGGCCGCTGTCAGGAGGTTCTCGGTGGCACCCACGCTCGGGAAGTCGAACGTGATGTCGGCGCCGTGCAGCCGATCGGCGTAGGCCTCGAGATAGCCGTGGCTGAACTTGAACGTGGCGCCCATCGCTTCGAGCCCCGCGACGTGCATGTCGATCGGCCGAGCTCCGAAGTCGTCGCCGCCCGGCATCGAGAGCCGGACGTGGCCACAGCGGGCGAGCAGCGGGCCGAGCACGTTGATCGACGCCCGGATGCGCTCGACGAGTTCGTAGGGAGCGATCGGTGTCAGGTCGCCAGTGTCGGTCAAGAGGAGCCGGTCGGGCGACGGTCGTTCGATCTCGACGCCGATCGCCTGCAACAGGTCGCCCATGATCGTGACGTCGGCGATGGCGGGCACGTTGGTGATCTCGAACGTGCCGTCGGTCAGCAGCGTGGCAGCCATCAGTTTGAGCACGGAGTTCTTCGCTCCTGGCACGACGATGGTGCCCGACAGCGGTCCGCTGCCGCGGACAGCAATGACAGGCGCGCCCGCGCTCGGCTCGAGGTTCGAGTTCATGGCCCACCAGTATGCTCCGCTCGTGAAGTCAGGCGGGCACGTGGTGATTCGTCGCTGGCCCGACACATCCGAGCAGCGCCAGCGGCTCCTCGCACCACGCGACGACCTCCTCCTCGAGACAGCGACGCCGACTCCGACGAAGGCCGATGCTGCCGGTCTCGACGAGACCACGTCGGTCGGTCGATTCGGTCAATGCGACGGCCCGTTCACGGCGTACGAACGCACGGTCACCGGTCACCCCGACGGGTCCGAGCTGGTCGAGACCACGCGGTACTCGGTGTCGATTCCGTGGTTCGGGTGGCTCTTTCGAATCCCCGTCCGGAGGGTCGTCGCCCGCAGGGGTTCCCACCGGAGCTGGTGGGCACCACCCGACCGGCTCGACCCCACCCAGCTGCTCGTCATCGGACTGCTCGCCGCCGCGTCGATGAGCGCGGCGTTCGTCAACACGCTGTTCACCCAGACGGTCAACTTCGCAGCCGACGACTTCGGCATCAGCGACACCGGCATCGGCGTGGCGGGCGCCGTCGTGCGCGCCGGGATCATGATCGCGCTCCCAGCCGCGGTCATTGCCGACCGCAGCGGCCGGCGCCCCGTGATCGTGGCCGTCGCCTGGCTCGGCCCGCTGCTCTCGCTGCTCGGTGCGCTCGCGCCGAGCTTTGTGGTCCTCGTCGCTTCCCAGACGCTCGCTCGGCCGATGGGCATCGCACTGGCATTCATGATCGGCGTGGTCGCCTCGGAGGAGATGCCACGCAACAGCCGCGCGTACGCGGTGAGCGTGCTCGCGATGGCGGCTGGCTTCGGCGCTGGCGTGGCGGTGCTGTCGTTGCGACTGGCCGACCTCGGCGAGAGTGGCTGGCGATACGTCTACGTGATCGCTGCGGTGTGGTGCGTCGTGGCGCTCGACCTCACCCGCCGTCTTCCCGAGACCCGGCGCTTCGCCGCCGCCCACATCGAGCCGAAGACGCGACGGCCACGACTCAACCTGCGACGGCTCGCCCTGATCGGCACGGTCGCGTTCATCGGCAACATCTTCATCGCCCCGGCCAGTTTCTTCCAGAACCGCTACCTCGCCGACATCCGCGACTTCTCGGGCGGCATGATCGGGGTTTTCTCGATCGCCGTCGGTACACCGGCGAGCATCGGGCTCATCCTCGGCGGGCGCTTCGCCGACACGAGCGGACGCCGTCGCCTCATCGCGTTCACGCTGCCGCTCGGCACCGCCGCGATCGTCGCCGCGTTCACCTACGGCGGAGCTGCACTCTGGGTGTTCTCACTGATCGGAGGCATCCTGTCGAGCGCCGCCTACCCGGCGCTGGCGGTGTACCGCAGCGAGCTGTTCCCGACCGGCAATCGCAGCCGTGCCGCCGGATTGATCACCGGCGCGGCGTTGATCGGCGGGATCGGCGGATTGCTGCTGACCGGATGGCTCCTGGATGCAGGCTGGTCGTACGGCCAGGTCATGGGCATGCTCGGGTTGTGCCAGCTCGCCGTGGCCGGCCTCGTTGTCGCGGCATACCCGGAGACTGCCCACCTCGAGCTCGAGGAGCTCAACCCGGAGGACGATCCGATCGAGCTCCACGATCCTCGGTCGTCGCGTGAGCCGGCATGAGTTCGACGTTCAACCACACGTCGTACGGGAGCTCGTCGAGGCGCTCACGCAACTCCTCGCGGAGCCGATGCTGGACGGCGACCGTGAACGTCGGGTCGACGCTCGCTTCCACCTCGACGTAGAGCTTGGGACCGATCTTGGTCATCCGCACGATCGGCGCGTACACGCCGTGGCGTGCAGACACCTCGGCCACCGCCTCGGTGACCGGTCGACCGATGCCGACCTCTGGCTCGCCCTCGAGGAGTTCGATGATCGTCGTGCGCACCATGGCGATCGGTGGCGCCACGAACAGCGCGCACGTCAGGAGCACCATGATCGGGTCGACGTACGGCGCCGCTTCGGACCACGACGAACGAGCGAGTACCGCCATCGCGACGAACCCGATCAGCATGCCGATCCCGCGAAACGCTCCGACCCGCCACGCCGTTGCTTCGGCCGTCAGCAGGTCGGAGCCCGTTGCCACCGACCGCAGCCACCACCAGAACGCGAGCGACGCGGTCGTGCTGAACACCGAGTACACGATCGCCCAGCCGGCCGAGACGTCACTACCGCCGTCCCTGATCGTCGCAACCGCACCGAACACCGCATAGGCGAGTGTTGCGAGCAGCACGAAGCCCTGCACACCGATCACGAGCGGCGTCACGGCCTCGCGCCCGAACGGAAACCGCCCGCCCGGTTCGGACGCCGCCAGGCTGGACGCGAGCAGGAGCAGCCACGACACGACGAGCCCGATCAACGAATAGGCCCCGTCGAGCAGGATCATCTGCGATCCCGACACGATGCCCCAGGCCACGCCGACCAGACCGATCAACGCCGTCAACGCAATCGAGCGCAGCAGAGGTGGCCGTTCGACCGATGAGTCAGGCGCTGCCATCACACACCCCGTCGAGCACCGTGACAGCCGGGGCGCAGGTCACGGCGTGAACGGCCACACGATCGGGATGACCACGAGCGAGATCACCAGCCACGCCGCCATGATCGGCAGGCCGAGCTTGCAGTAGTCACCGAAGCGGTACCCCGCAGGCGCCATCACCATCATGTTCGCCGGCGTCTGCACCGGGGTGAGCATCGCCGCCGACGCAGCGACTGCCAGGAGCATCAGGATCGGTCGCACCGAGTAGCCGGTGTCGGCGGCGACCGCGAGCCCCACCGGCAACACGATCAGCACCGTTGCGGTGTTGCTGATCACGATGCCGAGCAGCCCGGTCGCCACGAACAGCACCGCCATCAGCGCCACCGGCGAGCCGTCGCCGACGATGTCGACGATCACGTTCGCGATCTCTTCGCCGGCACCGCTGCTCTGGATTGCCGTGGAGAGTGGGATGAGGCCGCCGACGAGTACCACGGTCTCCCACGACACCGCGCGGTACGCGCCCGCAGAACTCACGACGCCGGACAGCACGAGCGCGAGTACTGCGATCAATCCCGCCGCCGCCGGCGGCACCAGACCGAAGGCGAGCAACAGCACCATCGCGCCGAGGATGATGGCCGCTCGACCAGCGGTCGATCCGAGTGCGATCGCCTGACGACGCATCAGGTCGGGGCTGTCGACGACGAGGACGTCTCGGTCCTCGGCGAGTGCGTCGAGCGCCGGCCAGGCGCCATAGAGCAGCATCGAATCTCCCGCCGCCAGTTCGACCGGCCGATCGCCCTGGTCGCGACCTGATCGCTGCACCGCCAGGATCACGAGGTCGGCAGCACGCCGCATGCCGGCGAACACGGTCTCTCCGACGAGCGGCGAACGCGGCGATACCACGACCTCGGCCACGCCGGCCTCCCGCCCGATCACCGTCTCGGCGTCACCCTCGGTGACCGGTGTCATCGCCACGGCCAACACGGCGTCGACGACGAGTGAACTCACCTGCTCAGACGGACCGATCACCACCAGGACGTCGTCGACAGCAACCACCCGATCGGTCACCGGAAGACCCTCGCTGCCCTGCACGGCGACCAGGTCGAGGTCGGCTCGGCCTCCGAAGTCGACGGCGTCGATGGACTGACCCACGAACGGCGAGCGATCACGGACCCGTAACCGGAAGAATCCATCGCGGAGCTGGTACTGGGTGGCGAGCGCTCCCGCATGGCGGCTGAGATCGGGCGGCGCCGTCAACGGACGGCGCTCCGGCAGCACCCGATCGACGAGCAGGACGGCGATCAGCACCGTCGCGATCAGGATCGGCACGCCGAGTGCCGCGAAGTCGAAGAACCCGAACGGGCCGGTGCCGGCGTCGTCGGCCGCTTCGGACACGATGACGTTGACCGGGCTGCCCATGAGCACCAGCAATGACCCCGCACTCCCGGCGTACACCATCGGCATGAGCAACCGCGACGGCGCGAGGCCGAGACGCATGGCCAGCATCACCGCCATGGGGAGCAGCGCCGCGACCGAGCCATTGAGGCTGATCAGCGCGGTGAGCACCGCGCACACGAGCATCAGCGCCACCAACACCTTCACCCGGCTGTCCCCGGCGACGGCGACCACCCGTTGCCCGGCCCATGCGGTCAGTCCAGACGAATCGACGGCCTCGCTCACGACGAACAAGGTGGCGATGAAAATGACGACCGGGTCACCGAATCCCGCAACCGCCTGCTCGAACTCGAGCAGACCGGTCAACCACAGCGACAGCGCCGTCGTCACGGCGACGACGCCGACGGGGAGGCGGTTGACCACGAAGACCGCGATGACGACGGCGAGCGTCACCAACGCGACGGTGGCATCGCTCATCGTGGACGGCGCGTCGCCACCGCAAGTCCCTCCTCGTCCTCGACGGAGAGATCGGGTTCCCGGAAGTCCGGCATCTTTCCGGCTGGCACGAGCGCGAGCAGCGCAAGCACGGCGAGGAACATCAACGTGGTGCGCAGCGACCGAAGGCGCGCATCTTCGTAGATCTCGATCGCCGCAGCGACCTCGGCGGACGTCGCACCTCGGTCGGTGAGCACGACCTCGAGCTGATCGCTCGTCACGAAGTTCGTGTTGTCGAAGTTGACCTGCTCGATCAGCTCGTCGCTGAACGCCGGCGTGTCCATGGCCTCTCGGGCGACGAGCGTACCGAGCAACGACACGGCGATCGCCGTGCCGACCGCGATGCCGACCGAGCCGGCGATGTTGTGGGTGAGCCCGCGGAACGCGCCGACGTCACCGGCCAGCTCCTTCGGATTCGACATCAGCAACTTGTTGAACACGAGCGCGACGATGCAGCCCTGTGCGAGTCCGAGCGTGACCAGCCCGACGACCACGGCCGCCTGGCTCCAGTCGTTGCGAATCGTGAAGGCGAGCAGTGTGAGGGCTGCGAACACGACGACGAAGGCCGCCCTCGTGATCGTGGCCGGACTGAAGCGGTCGTACAGGCGCGACACCTGGGTGTTGGCGACGAAGATCGACAGCGTGTACGGCACGATCGACAGCGACGTCTGAAAGCCGCTCAACCCTTGGACCACCTGCATGTACAACGGGAGCAGGAAGCTGGCCGCAGTGCCGATGAAGAGCATGATCGCCATGCAGGCGACGATCGAACGCTCCTTCGTCGACCGGAGCACGTCGAGTGAGAACAACACCGGTTCGTCGTCATCCATGCGGCGCCGGGTCCATCGGAAGAACGCATGAAACAGCACGACGCCACCGACGAGCAGGATCGGTACCGGTGACAGCCCAGCGACGTCGAACGGCGCATCCTCGGTCGCCTCGATGAATCCCCAGGCGTTGAGGAAGCTGAACGCCGCGGAGATCATGATGATCCCGACGGATGACAGTGCAGCTCCGCCCCAGTCGATCTCGACATCGGGATTGGCCTCGATCGGTGCGAGGCGACCGACGAGTGCGAGGTTGGCGACACCGATCACCGAGAGCAGCACGAACGACCAGCGCCATCCGATGCTCGATGCGAATGCACCGGCGATGAGGAGCGAGACCACTTGGGCGAGCGGGATCGCCGAGGCAAGGAATCCGATCGCCTGGGCTTGGCGTGGGCCCTGGTAGTTGCGGGCGATGATCACGGTCAGTGCCGGGGCTGCCAGCGCGACCGTTGCGCCACTGAGCGCCTGCACGGCGAACAGCATCCATCCCTGCGTCGTCAACGAGATCGTGATCGCCGCAATCGTCGGGCCGACCATGCCGATGTGCAGAGCTCGTCGAGGCCCGATCCTGGCGCCGATGCGCGATCCGAGCAGCACGAAGCCCGCCATTGCGAAGGTGCTCGTGGTGAGCGCGAGCCCGACCGACGTCGCCGGGATCCCGAGGTCGGTCACGATCCCCTCGATCGACACGTTGAACGCGTTGAACGAGACCTGGATCTGACACAGCATGACGACCGCAAGCGGGAACCAGGACACCTTCGGAGACGACTCGACAGGGGTCGCTGCCTCATTGACCGTCATCGCCGGACTCGTTTCTCGTGAGGAGTGATGTGTGGCTCGAGGCCCCACGACGCTGGTGATCGGCGCGATACTACGCAACGTTCCATCGACGTACCGGACCGAGAACCAATGACCCGTGCCATTCCCGTTGCCGACGATTTCGATCCCGTGGGGTCGTTGTCGGTCGTGCCGAACATCGTGGTCACCGTCGATGCCAACCGGCCCGACAACGTCGAGCTCGTGGCACATCTGGTCGCCACCGGCACCGCCACCGACGTCGATGCGGCGGCCCTCGACGCCGTGGGGTTCACCGGCGCACGCGGTGACGTGCACGTGGTGGCAGCAGTCCCGCCGGTGGCCTACATCGGCACCGGCACCGAAGCCCTC
>JBGTCW010000240.1:0-2247 GCA_041748635.1 Ilumatobacteraceae bacterium
CGGTTGCGTTCGCCACCGGAGAGGTCGCCGACGCGCTTGCCGTGGTCGGTGCCCTTGAAGTTGAAGCTCGACACGTACGCACGCCCGTGGATCTCGCGGCCGCCGACCTCCAGAACTTCGGCGCCGCCGGTGATCTCCTCGTAGACGGTGGCGTCGGGATCGAGATCGTCGCGGTCCTGATCGACGTAGGACAGGTCGACTGTCTCGCCGATCTTGATCGACCCCGAATCGGGCTCCTCGCGCCCCGCCAGCATCTTGAACAACGTCGACTTGCCGGCACCGTTCGGGCCGATGATGCCGACGATGCCGGCAGGTGGCAGCGTGAACGAGAGGTCTTCGATGAGCAGACGGTCGCCGAAACCTTTGCTCAGGTGCTCGACCTCGATCACCTGATCGCCGAGGCGACGCCCCGACGGAATGGCGATCTCCAGTGCGGACTGTCCCGGCTCGGTGGCCTTGTTCTCGTTGTACAACTTCTCGTATGCGGCGAGCCGCGCCTTGCCCTTGGCCTGGCGGGCCTTCTGCCCCATCCGTACCCATTCGAGCTCGCGGGCGAGCGTTCGCTTGCGAGCCTCGTTGCTGCGCTCTTCGCGTTCGAGGCGATCCTGCTTCTGTTCCAGCCAGCTCGAGTAGTTGCCTTCGAACGGCAGGCCCTTACCGGCGTGCAGTTCGAGGATCCACTTGGCGACGTTGTCGAGGAAGTAGCGGTCGTGGGTGATCGCCACGACGGTGCCGGTGTAGTCGGCGAGAAAGCGCTCCAACCAGTCGACCGACTCGGCGTCGAGGTGGTTCGTCGGTTCGTCGAGCAGCAGCAGATCGGGCCGCGACAGCAGGAGGCGACACAGCGCCACGCGGCGGCGTTCACCGCCGGACAGCACGGTCACGTCGGCGTCGTCGGGCGGGCAACGCAGCGCGTCCATCGCGATCTCGACATTGCGGTCGAGACTCCATGCATCGGTGGCGGCGATCTTGTCTTCGAGCTGCGCCTGCTCCTTGCCGATCTTGTCGTAGTCGGCGTCGGGGTCGGCCCACTTGGCCATCACGGCGTTGTAGCGATCGATCAGACCCTGCACCTCTGCGACGCCGTCCATCACATTGCCCCGCACGTCCTTGGCGGGGTCGAGTTGGGGTTCCTGCGCCAGGTAACCGACCGTGAAACCGGCCGTGAGTCGAGCCTCGCCGGAGTAGCCGTCGTCGAGGCCGGCCATGATCTTCAAGAGCGACGACTTGCCGGCGCCGTTCGAGCCGAGCACACCGATCTTGGCGCCGGGGTAGAACGACAGCGAGATGTTCTCCAGCACCGTCTTGTCGGGCGGGTAGTGCCGAGCGAGCTTGTAGGCCTGGTAGATGAATTCGTGCGCCATGGTGGATCGAGGCTAGCCACGGTCCCCGTCGAGCAGGTCCGGCCACGCATCCACCGCTCAAGAAGTGCGGCCGAGATCCCGATGTCTCCATGGTCGACGGCGGGTCGGCGAGGAGTCGATCGGCGACTAGGCGGAGCAGCGTGGCATCAACAGCACACGAACTCGAGGGGGTTCGGATCGGAGTGCGTCAGCGCGCCTCGCACGTCGCGGCGTGGCACGTCCCCGATCGTCTTGCGCTGCCAATCACCGTCGTCGGCACGTTGTCGGTCGCGGCCGTCGTCGTCGTGGCCGTCATCCGAGCCGAGCTGCACAGAGCGAGCCCCAACGCCGACTGGACGCTGCTGGCGTTCTCTGCCCTCGCACTCGGGCTCCTGGCCGGCGAGACGATCCGCCGATGTTGGATCCGCTCCGGCCCGACCACGTACGTCACCCCCATCTATCTCTTTGCATTCGGCCTGTTGCTGGTCGGCTTGCCGACCGGTGCGTTGTGGGCGTCGATGCTCGGGACGGTCGCCCATGCGCTCGTCGTGCGTGCAAACCCGGTGACGACGCTGATGCGGCTGTCGAAGGTTTCGCTGACCGTGGGATCGGCATCAGCAGTGTCGATCTGGCTCGATGCGACCTGGTCGACGGACACCGTGACCGGAGTTTCGTGGCGCTGGGTGGTTGGCGCAACGATGATCGGAGCGACGCTGCTCCTGGTGGATGGCGTCGTCACGGCGATCGAGGAGGCCGCGCGCTCACGAGTCGCTCTGGCCACTGGCCTCGCTCACGGCGTCCGTGCGTGGGTGACCGCCGAGGGTGCATTGATGTCGCTCGCGCCGATCTGGATTGTCGGCGTCGAGTTCAGCCGAGCGCTCGCACCGCTGCTCGCGATCACGAC
>JBGTCW010000241.1:0-10124 GCA_041748635.1 Ilumatobacteraceae bacterium
GGCCGCTCTTGCCCGGGCTGGCCGTGAGTTCTGACGCTGAGATCAACATGTCGTGGAAACCCTCCTGATTGCCGCGCACCCTGCGCTGCCACCAGCAGCTTGACCAACTGCTGTTACAGCAGCGCATCACGCGGGTGTCAGGACCCTGCATCAGTCGCACACACGGCCGTGGAACCCTGCCGGAGGAATGTTTCGAGGGGTTCGGGAGGGTTTGAAAGCCGTCCCATAAGGTCCACCCTTGACGCTGGGGTTTTGCAACAAGCGGAGCCCTCATGGAGCCTGAGGCGTGGGGTGGGGCCATCTCTGGCTGCACATCATTCCTCTACTTCGAGGTCATCACCCAAACTCCGTCCCAGTTCTCGGGTGGGTCTGTTCGCAGCTTTTCGCAACGCTCGACGTACGTGGCCGAGAGCGCGTCGGCAGGGTGTGCTCGAAGGCATCGCTGGAAGCATCCGATCGCCGCGTCCCAGGCCCCGCGGCGATAGCTGCTGAGGCCGTCGCGGAAGTCGTTCACCACGTCCATCAGGTTCGGGAACGTATCGTCGGTGTGGTAATCGAGGACCTCGTGCACCGCCACGGGTTCGGTCTTTCCCTTCACGATCACCCGGTCGACCTCACGGGTCCGGTACACGCCGTTCAGTTGTCGATGGGTGAAGTCGCTGATCAGGATCTGGGCGTTGTACTGCTTGCAGGCGCTCTCCAGCCGGGCCGCGAGGTTGACGCCGTCGCCGATCGTCGTGAAGTCCATCCGCTTCGGTGAGCCGATGTTGCCGGCGACCACGGCGTCGGTGTTGATGCCGACGCCCATGCCGATGGGCGGCTTGCCGTCGGACATCCGGACCGTGTTCCACCCGTTGAGCGAGCGGATCATGGCGATGGCGGTGCGAACAGCTCGGTCCGCGTCGTCGGGCTCCGGCTGCGGGAGGCCGAAGGCCGCCATGATCGCGTCACCGATGAACTTGTCGAGCATGCCGCCCTCGTGCTGGATGCAGTCGACCATCAGCGTGAAGTAGTCGTTGAGCAAGCTGACAGTCGCCTGCGGGCCGAGCTGTTCGGTCAGGGTGGTGAACCCTCGGATGTCGGTGAAGAGGAGGGTGGCGACTGCGCTGGTGCCTCCGAGGATGTCCTCTCCGCCACGCACGAGCCGATCAGCCAGTGCCGGGTCCATGTACCGCGCCATCGTGGAGCGGACCCGCTTCTCGCTCGAGATGTTCTCCAGCAGCAGGATGGTGCCTTCGTCCTTGGTCTCGATGCGCAATGGCACACCGGTGACGTTGACGGAGACGCTCTCTCCGTCCTCGTCGGTACTTGTGTGGATGTCCACGTCCATGAGCGACACCGACTCGTTCGTCGCCATGACCCCCTCGACCAGCGCGACGATCCCCGGATCCCGGTCGAAGAGGTCGTGGACCGAGCGACCGACGATCTGGTCCTCCGTGTACCCGAGGATCTCGGCCCCGGCCGCATTGCACGTCACGATCTCGCCCTCGTTGTCGAGGGTGACCACGCCGTTGGTCATCGACTCGAGAACGGCGTCGTTGTAGTTCTTCACGCGCTGGACGTCGTCGAACAGCTTCGCATTCTCGAGCGCGATGGCGACTTGGGCAGTGAAGGCGCGGAGTCGCTGCTCGTCTTCGGCGGTGAACGGACCACCCCGCTTGTTGAGCGCCTGGGTGGCTCCGATGGTCTCACCGGCCTTGTTGACGAGCGGAACGCACAGGATCGATCGGGTGAAGAAGCCGGTCTGGGTGTCGAACGCCGGGTTGAACCGCAAGTCGGCGTATGCGTGCGGGATGTTGATCGTCTCGCCGCTGGTGAACACCGTGCCGGCGATCCCCACCGAGTCGGGAAAACGGATCTCGACGACGCCGTCGTTCCCCTCGGCCACGCGCGCGACGAGCTCTGACGCGCGGGTGTCGTGCAGGAAGAGCGTCGACCGCTCAGCGTCGAGCATGACGGTGGCCTCGGTCATCACCCGGAGCAACAGTACGTCGAGGTCGATCTCCGAGGTGATGTCGGCGACGAGATCGACGAACTCCATCTCCTTCGCGGTCTGCGCACGGCTTCGCTCCTCACGCTGTTTGTTCGTGAGCGCCAGCGCCGCCTGGGTGGTCATCGCCTCGAGCAACTGGAGGTCGTCGTCGTCGAACCGACCGTCGAGGCGATTCAGCACCTGGGCGACGCCGATCAGTTCGCCACGTCCGGTGCGGATCGGGGCGCACAGGATCTGACGAGTGTCGTACCCGGTCGTTTCATCGACCTCGGCGTTGAAGTCGGGATCGTCGTACGCTTCGTTGACGACGAGGCCCCGCCCGGTCTGGAAGACCTTGCCGGCGATGCCCCTGTCGTTGAGCATCCGGATCTCGCGTGGGCCGTGATCGGTCATCGAGCGGGAATGGAGCTCGTTGGTCGTGGCGTCGTTGAGGAAGAGCGTCGCCCGCTCTGCACGCAGCGCGACCGCCGTCATCGCCACCAAGCTGGCGAGGATCTCGTCGAGGCTGTCGAGCGCAGCGGTGGTGCGTGAGACGTCCAGGAGCGTCTCGGCCAGATGGAGGCGTTTGGCCTGATCGAGCAGGGCATCTGTGCCGGTGCTCATGTTCGGGATCGCCGTCGGGTCGGTGCTCATCAGTGGTCGCCATCGGTCGTGATCTCGAGCCGGCGGCGTAGTTCGGCGATGGTGGCGTACAACTCGCGGCGCTCGGTGTCGAACGACTGCGTCTGCCGGGCGAGGGTCGATTCGTGCTGCCGTTGGAGTTCATCGGCATGGTGTCGGGCTGCGACGACCGCCCCGCGCAACTCCGCCGCTTCCGCTGCGCCGACGCGCTCGGCGGCCTGGATCCCGGCCAGGAGCTCCTCGCGCTGGCGGATCATCTGCTCGCGGAGGGCCGTGATCGCAGCCTGGAGCTGATCGACCTCGCCCTTACGCTCCGCGTGGGCTCGCTGCAGCGCCGTGTCGGCCTCGTCACTGGCGGCCTCGAGCGCCTCCCGGAGAGCAAGCACGTCGCGCTTCGTCGCCTCCAGTCCAACCTCCGTCAACTCCGACATCTGGCCCTCCCGCCGACATTCTTGCCCCACGCTGCCCCACGCTGCCCACGCTCCATCGCGACGTCGCCGGCAGCACAGATGATCCTCGCACGCGCGGAGACAGGTGGACTACTTCGATCCTCGCACGTCACTGGGACTTCGGCGATCACACGTCACCGTCGCTCCCTGGTGTCGCGTTACTACGCTTGGTACCACCACCGGTACCCCTTACAAGGAGGATGTCGGGGGTTCGAGTCCCTCTGCGCCCACCCGATCGCTCCAGCCGAAGATGTCGGTTGCCATCGATGACGCGATGAGCTCGAGGAGTCTGGCCGGTTGCCCGGTGGCACCCCGGAGTTTCAGCGTTCGGCCTGTCTGTTGCAGTGAATGTCTGGATGCGACGAGCGAGCCGTAGCCACCACAGTCCATGAAGGTGACGGCGCCGAGGTCGATCACCATCGCTGGATGGTTGCCGTCGATCGATGCTTCGAAGAGCATCGTGCGGCTGGCGAAGTCGAGTTCACCAGTCGCACGGACGACGCAGCTGCGGCCTTCGGGGTAGACCTCGATCGTGAAACGGCCATCGTGCAGGTGCGAGAACGCCGGGGAGGCGGAAGTCGCTTGGATGGGGTCGACCACGTGGCGCTCCTTCTCAGAAGGCGCAGCCAGGGTCTGGAGCGACGCAATCCGGGCCTGGATCGGCCCGAACGGCTCAACCTTACATGTGCGGTCGTGGGGTTGCTCGGCTGAGCTCGTTGGAATCGACGACGTCGGCCCGATGAATCTCGGCGCCGGCGGGACGAGTCGGGTAGGGTGATGATTCCCGCTTCGGTCCAATCCCTGCCGTGCTCCAACTGTCAGAGGAACGCATGGATCATGGGTCTTCACATTCGGGCGACGTCGTGTCCTGCCGATCGAGGCGGGAATGAACGCCGAACAGTCGTCGCGCCTCGCCGTGGCCTTTGCTCGTGAGACGGCGCGATCCTCGACAGCCCGGCTCTGCTCGGCGTGCGTCGATGTGCTGGCAGTGAGCGGTGCAGGCATCACGATCATGGGCGGCGATCAGGCCGGTCCCATCTGCGTGTCCGACGACAACGTCGCCGCGTTGGAAGATCTGCAGTACACGGTGGGCCAGGGGCCATGTCGTGACGCGTTCCAATCCGGCATCTTCGTCCACGCACCACAGCTCGATACCGACGCGTCGCTGCGGTGGCCCTCGTTCGTGTCCCTCGCCCGATCGTCGGGATTCGGCGCCGTGTTCGCCTACCCGCTGATCACCGCCGGCGCCAAGGTTGGCGTCCTGACCCTCTACCAGCATGCCGAGGGCGACCTCAGCGACGAGCAGCACGGTGACTCCATGGCGATGGCCGAGGTGCTCACCGAGACCGTGCTGAGCCTCCAGGCCGACGCTCCGCTCGGCACACTCGCTCCGGGGCTCGATGACGCCGTCCAGTACCGGGCCGAGATCTACCAGGCGTCCGGAATGATCGCCATCCAGCTCTCGATCCCCGCAGCGGAAGCGTTGCTGCGCATCCGTGCCTACGCGTTCGCCAACGACCAGACGGTCGCGGCGACCGCTGCCCTCATCGTCGCTCGCCGTCTCCGGCTCCCCAACGACGACCAACAAGAAACGGAGGTGTGACGATGCCCGAGCACACTCGCGCTGAAGCCGCCCAGACCCGCACCGCCACGACCTTCGTCGAGATCGTCGAAGCACTCGTTGGCGACTTCGACGTCATCGAAGTCCTCACGCTGCTCACGTCGCGGTGTGTCGAGCTGCTCGATGCGGCGGCCGCAGGCATCCTGCTCGCAGACTCCGACGGCCGACTCCGCGTGGTCGGCGCCTCGAACGAGCGGATCGAACTGCTCGAGCTGTTCCAGATCCAGAACGACGAGGGCCCGTGCCTCGAATGCTTTCAAAGCGGCCAAGTCGTCGTCCATCCGCACCTCGACGTCGAGGCACCGTGGCCGCGGTTCGCGGCAGAGTGCACCGCGGCCGGCTATGCGTCGGTCTGTGCCGTGCCGCTCTGGCTCCGCTCCCGCACCCTCGGTTGCCTGAACTTGTTCATCGCGGACCCCGGAGGGCTCGCCGCGCACGAGATCGCGCTCGCACAGGCGCTCGCTGACGTTGCCAGTATTGCCATCATCCAGGATCGGGCAACTCGTGACGCGGCGATCCGTGAAGGCCATTTGCAGCACGCACTCACCAGCCGAATTGCCATCGAACAAGGCAAGGGCATGATCGCCGAACGCCACAACGTCGACATGGACGAAGCATTCTCCTGTCTGCGCGCCTACGCGCGGAACAACAATCGCAGGCTGACCGAGGTTGCCGAGGCGCTCGTTGCCGGCACGATCGCCGTCGAGGCGTTCACCCCGCCAGCAATTCGCTGATCCGCTCTGCCGTCGTCGGGCGCCCGTGGAGGTAGCCCTGCGTGTAGTCGCACCCGGCGCCGATGCATTCCACTCGTTGGCGTTCCGTCTCGACGCCCTCTGCGATCACCGCGATGCCGAGATCCTGTGCCAGAGCGGTCACTGACGCAACAACGATTCGGCCGGCGGGCCGATCGAGTTCGGAGATGAAGCTGCGGTCGATCTTCACGATGTCGATCGGCAGGCGCCCGAGGTGGTTGAGCGCCGAGAACCCGGTGCCAAAGTCGTCGAGTGCCAGTCGCACGCCGAGCTCGGTCAGACCACTGAGCAGTTGTGTCGTCTGGGCGCCGTGCTCCATCGTGATGCTCTCGGTGAGCTCGAGGATCAGTGAACGCGAGTCCACCCTCGTTCGGCCGAGCACCGAACTCACCACCGAGGCGAAGTCAGGCATCATCAGCTGTCGGACCGACACGTTGACGGCAAGGTCGAGCGACGGGAGGGAATCGTGCTGTTTCGTCCATCTGGCGTGGTCCTCGCACGCGCGCTCCAGCACCCACGCGCCGAGTTCGTTGATCAGGTCGCTCCGCTCGGCGATCGCGATCACGACGATTGGTGGCACGGTGCCGCGATGGGGGTGTGTCCAACGCAGGAGCGCCTCGACGCCGGTGATGCGTCCGTCGCTGCAGCGAACGATCGGCTGGTACGCGACATCGAGGTGCCCATCGTCGAGTGCGCAACGCAGATCGTCCTCCAGCTGCTGATCGTCGAGGTTCGATCCCGACCGGCCGACCTGGACGACTTCGGCCGTGGATCCGGGGCCTCGGACGACTGGGTCGCTGCGCTTGGCCCGGTACATGTCGAGATCAGCACGTCTGAGGAGATCGGGAGTGATCGCCTCGCCGGGGCCGACGTATGCCCGTCCGACGCTCGCCCCGACGATGATTTCGATGCCGTCGAGGTCGTAGGGCTCGACGAACGCCTCGTCGATTCGACGGACCAGCGTCGACACGTCGTTGACACTGCTGAGTTCCTCGCACAGGAACACGAACTCGTCGCCCGAGAAGCGACACAGCGTGTCGCTGCGCCGGAGCACGAGTGTGGTGAGCCGATGCGCCACCGCGCAGAGGAGCTGGTCGCCGACCTGATGGCCGTAGCCGTCGTTGACCTGCTTGAACCGGTCGAGGTCGAGGAACAACACGGCGGTGTACGTGTGTGATCGCTGGGCTCGCGTCGCAGCGCTTTCCAGACGTTCCTGCAGGAGGAGCCGGTTCGGCAACCCGGTGAGCGGGTCGTGCATGGCGTTGTAGTGGAAGCGGTCCGACACTGCGAGCGCTGTTTCACGAGCCTGCGCGTTCAAGAGCAGCGCGGCGACCACGTCGGCCAATGTCTGGGCCGCTTCCATGTCGGCAGGGGACAGGGCACCCGGAGTGTCGCGGTAGACGTCGAGCGCCCCGAAGCGTTCGCTTCCGTGGCACAACGGGAAGGTGAAGACTGCAGCGAGACCGAGCCCGCGGGGTCTCGACGGAACACGTGTGACCTACCCGTCGACGACGTGTGCCAAACACCATCGACGGGCGAGACATGCATTCTCGAGACCGCTTGTCCTGAGCGATGATCGAGCGCTCAGCCGGGAGCTCGGTAGTAGACGACGAAGCTGAACGAACACCGCGTCGGGGTACCGCCCGAACCGATGAAGCGGATCTGGACGACGCTTCGTGCGAATGCTTCGAAGTAGTTGCCGGCGTAGGTGGTGATCGACGGGAACGTGCCTTCGCAGTCTTCGGGTGTGACGACGGTCGAGAGTCGCTGGTTGTCGTAGAGCAGACTCAAGCGGAGGTCGTACACGTCGTTGAACCGGGCCACGGAGTTGACGCCCACCCCCGCAAACTCGATCGGATTCGCTTCGTAGTCGATCCGTCCATATGCAACGGGGAGCAGGTTGGTGGGCGCCGGCGTCCCGGCGGGTCCCTGTTCACCCGCAGGGCCTTGCGGTCCGGCAGGCCCCGGCGTCCCAGCCCCACCCGCAGTCAGGTATCCGACCGCGTCGATCAACACGTCGGTCGTCGGTCCGGCCGCACCGAACGCGTCGTAGGTGATGTCGATCTGCCCGGCGTTCGCCCCAGCGGTCGGCAACCCGACTTGCACCGAGTTCGGCACGATGTCGCCAGCTGTGAAGTTCAACGACGACGTCGACGGCGCATCGGTCGCGTCACCAGGTCGAACCGACAAGAACCCTGCCACCGACGGTGCCACGACCGTGACGTTCAACAGCACTCCGGTCGCACCGATCGGGACTGCAGGACCGGTCACCTGCAGCTTCCGCGGCACCGCGGAGACGAACGGGCCCACCAATCCCACACCGGTACGCGTATCAAGAATGCGCACGGGGTCGATCGTGATCACCGAGGACGGCGGACTCGACGCCGCCTGCGCAACGAAGATTCCTCCGCCGCCCAAGGTGATCGCGACTGCGGCACCGATCGCTGCCCAACGCGACCTCCACAACCCCCGACGACCATCTGAGCTACTGCGCACGCTCATCACCTGACCTCCGTCCCCGGCGCTCCGAACGGACCGCACGAGCACACCGTAGAAACGGTCGTGAAAGTCTCGTGAAAGTGGCCGAGCGAGGTGTTGGCCCTCTCCCGGCGGCTATCTCGACGGGGTGTGCTGTTGCACGAATCGGATGATCGCGATGTGCTTCTCGGTGTCGCGCTCCATGATGTCGACGAGGAGTCCCCACAACGTCGTGTCCTTCACGTCGCTGAGTTCCTTGCGGAGCTGTCGGAGTTCCTTGGCATCGGATTTCTCGTGCGCGATCAGACGTCGGGTGGTCTCGCGCAGATCAGCGCGGTCGACACGATCGAGGTCGAGCCGCGGGACGATCGGATCGCTCACAGACAGCTCGGCCTCGGACTTCAAGGACGCTGCCCATTCGTTGAAGAGCCGGTGGTGACGGCGTTCGTCCTCGAGCAGCAGATTGATCACGTACTGCAGCGCCTTCGACTCGGTGGTCTCGGCGATCGCCGCGTACTCCTGGAGCATCGCTCCTTCTTGTGCCGTGTGGTCGGTGAGATGCTCGAACATGCGCCGTTCCCAGACACTTGCACCGCGGGGTGGGATGATCGATTGATCCATACGACACACGGTCGCGAACGTCGACCCGGTACACCAGGGTCATTGGGCCCGAACCGTGATCGTCTACGCTCCGGCCGGGCTTCGAGACGGGGGATGGGTTGATGGGCACATCGGGACTGGTGACCATCCTGTTCACCGACGTGGTCGGCTCGACGGAGATCAACTCCTCGATCGGTGACCGGGCCGCCGACGAGTTGCGACACCTCCACTTCGACGACCTCAACGAAGCGATTGCCGCCACGAACGGCACGCTCGTCAAGACGATCGGCGATGCGGTGATGGCATCGTACGCGAGCGCCGCAGACGCATTGCACGGCGCGGTCGAAATGCAACGGGCCGTCGACCGGCGCAATCGGCGGGCATCCGGGCAGGATCTGCACATCCGGATCGGTGTGAGTGCTGGTGACGCGACGTTCGAGGACGACGATTGGTTCGGCACCCCGGTCGTCGAGGCATCGCGGTTGTGCTCCGCGGCGAACTCCGATCAGATCTTGATCAGCGACCTCGTCGGCGCGCTCGCCGGAAGTCGGGTCGACCATGCGATCGCCTCGCTGGGACCACGCGAACTGAAGGGCTTGCCGGCTCCGATCGGCGTGTCGGAGGTCGAATGGCGCTCCGCTGACGTCGACGTCGACGCCGTGCCGTTGCCGGGATTCGTCGACACCAATCCCTCGTTCGCGTTCGCCGGCCGGGCGGTGCAGCTCGAAGCCGTCCGGATGGCCTGGAAGGAGGCGATCGAGCAGCGGTGCCGGGCCGTGCTGATCTCGGGCGAACCCGGCGTCGGCAAGACCCGGTTGGTGACCGAGTTCGTGCGTACCGCACACGACGACGGTGGCGTGGTGCTCTGGGGGCGGTGCGACGAAGAGCTGGAGGTTCCCTATCAGCCGTTCGCCGAGGCGCTCCGGCTGTTCGTGGCGTCGATCACCGACGAGCGGTTGCGTGATGACCTCGGCGCGTTCGCTGCTGATCTCGCGGTGCTCGTCCCTGAGCTCGGCAAGCGGATCCCAGGGTTGACGGTCCAGCCGATCGGTGATCCCGACGCGGAACGCCATCGGCTGTTCGAGGCGGTCGGCGATGCGTTCGCCGTCATCGCGCGTGCCGATGCCGTGGTGCTGGTGCTCGACGACATCCACTGGGCCGACAAGCCGTCGCTGCTGCTGTTGCGGTACCTGCTACGTCGTGGCGAGCCGATCCGGCTGCTCATCCTCGGCACCTATCGTGACACCGACCTCGACCGGTCCCATCCCCTCGCCGACGTGCTGGCTGACCTGCGACGCGAGCCGTGCGTCGAACGCGTCGACCTCGTAGGCCTCGGCCTCGACGAGATCACCACGTTCATGGAACTCGCCGCGGGGCACGACCTCGATGCGCCGGGCCTCGAGTTGGCGCGGGCGGTGCATCGTGAGACCGAGGGGAACCCGTTCTTCCTCAGCGAGATGATCCGCCATCTCGCCGAGTCGGGGTACATCGTGCAACGCGACGGTCACTGGGTGAGTGACTACTCGCTCGACCAGGTCGGTATCCCCGAAGGCATCCGTGAGGTGGTCGGTCGCCGCCTGTCGGCGTTGTCGTCGACGGTCAATTCGGCA
>JBGTCW010000242.1:0-3058 GCA_041748635.1 Ilumatobacteraceae bacterium
GCTGACCGGCGTGGTGAGGCGGTGCAGTTCGGCGTTGGTCTGGTCGAGGGTCTCGCCGTCGCCGGACGCCTGACGCAGCGCAGCACGCAGGCTGGCGGAGCGGTCGCCCGGGATGCGGATGAGGCTGGCCTTCTGGTCGAGTGCTCGGCCGATGGCCTGGCGAATCCAGAAGGTCGCGTAGGTGGAGAACTTGAAGCCACGGCGCCAGTCGAACTTGTCGACGGCATGCTCGAGGCCGAGGTTGCCCTCCTGGATGAGGTCGAGCAGATCCATGCCCTGCGGCAGGGGGTACCGGCGGGCGATGCTGACCACGAGGCGGAGGTTGGAGCGGATGAACCGGTCCTTTGCCTTGGCGGCCTGTGCCACCTGACGCTTGAGCGCAACACCGCGCTTGCCGCTGTCGAGCTGCTCTTGTGCCTCGCGGCCTGCCTCGATGATGCGAGACAGTTCACGCTCGTCCTCGGCGGTCAGCAGTGGGACCTTGCCGATGTCATTGAGGTAGAGACCAATCGAGTCGTTCATGATGTTTCCTACAACCGTTCGTGTTCGAGGTGATTCCGGGACCAAGTTGTGTCATTGGACACACTGCGCCAGCTGAGCGGATCGAAGCGACGCCGGAATCACACGTGCATGTGTGGGTCAGACGAGGTGATCGAAGGGCGGCAAACGCCGATAACGAGGGACTTCCCGAAAGAAGCCGCCGTAAACCGTGGACTCGGGGGTATATGGGGGAGCAACTGACAGTAACAGACCTGTCAACCCCGTGTCGGGTCGCTTTCGTCCTGTTTTCCTCAGGATCCCATAAAATTGGAAAATCGTGCCCGAGACCGATCCACCGTCGCACCGTGTCGGGCTCTTCGGTGGCACCTTCGACCCACCGCACGTGGGACACCTCGTCACCGCGGTCAACGTTCGACACGCGTTGCAGCTCGACGCCGTGATCTTGATGGTCGCCAATGTGCCGTGGCAGAAGGAAGCGAGCCGGACGATCACTCCAGCGCTCGATCGCCTCGCCATGGTCGAAGCCGCGGTGGGTGAGGTGCCCGGTCTGGTGCCCGGTCGCCAGGAGATCGATCATGGCGGACCGAGCTACACCGCCGACACGCTGGCTGTGCTCGCGGCCGAGCGCCCGGGTGCCACCTTCTTCACGATCATCGGCGACGATGCGGCCGCCGGTCTGCGTACGTGGACCCGTTGGGAGGAGGTCGTCGATCGATCGAAGCTCGTGGTGGTCGATCGTCCCGGCGAACCGGTCGAGCTCGACGGCGACATCGACTGGATCCGCGTCGAGGTGCCCAGGCTGGAAGTGTCGAGCACGGATCTCCGGGCGAGGTTCACCGACGGTCGACCGCTCGACTACCTGGTCCCACGTTCGGTCCTCGGCGTCATTCGGTCGCGTGGCCTGTACGGAGCGTCTGCGTGACGGCCATCGCACAGCGTCGCAGGCGGCGCACGATCGTGGGCGCGGCGACGGCCGGGTTGCTGATGGTGGCCGCGTCGGCGATGTTCGTCGTCGGAGTGATCACGTTGTCGGACTCCCGTGCAGGTGAAGCGGTCGGTGTCGAAACGAGGCCCCGCGTCGAGCTTCCCGTCACACCGAATGCGCTGCTCGCCGTGACCGATGAGTCCGGCCGCTTGTCATCGCTCGTGGTGATGACGCTGCTGCCGGACGGACAGGGCGGCAGCGTCGTGACCGTGCCGGTGAACGCCGATGCGACCGCGGGGTTCGGGTTGCAGCGGCGGCCGCTGGTCGGGTCGTTCGATGTGGGCGACGTCGACGGGCTCGTCGCGTCGGTCGAGGAGATGTTGTCGATCTCGATACAACGAGCTGCAGTGGTCGACGCTGCGGGGCTCGAGTCGCTGCTTCCCCAGATCGAGGCGCGGACCCTGGTGCTGCCCACCGATGTGGTCGACACCCAGGGTGGCGGCGGGTTGATCGCCGATGCGGGCCCGCAGACGTTCACGACGAACGAGATGACGACGATCCTTGCCGCAATCGACGATGACGCCGAGGTCGACGGGTCGCAACAGAACGACGTCGCCGTGTGGGAGTCGTTGGCGCAGACCGCACCGACTCCGGCGACATCCGAGGCGATCGCGCTCGACGAGTTCGGCCGGGCGCTCCCTCCCGAGACCGTCGCCGACCTGGTGAGCCGGTTGTGGCAGGGAGAAGTGGTCGTGCGCGACCTGCTGCTGCGCACGCTGGACGACCTGGAGAACCCGACCGGGGTCGACGTCGTGCTGATCGATCGGCGTGACTCGACACTCGTGTTCGCCCAGGTGTCGCCAGCACTCGTGTCGACTCCCAACGCCGGCCTCAAGGCGCGGATCGTCGCCAACTTCACCGACGACGAGCTCGAGACTGCCGCAGCGATCTACGACTCGTCGGGGGAAGTGGCGATCGAGCTCATCGGTCGGCTGCTGTTCCTCGGCGGCAACATCGTGTCGGTCGAGACGGCGGGGACCGGTGCGCCGCCGGTGACCATCATCGAAGTGGCGGACGAGAGCCAGGTGCAGGAGACCATCGACGCCGCCGAAACGCTGCTCGGCGGTGCCGAGGTGCGCGTCGCCGAGACGTTGCTCGACGGCATCGACGTCGAGGTCACGCTCGGCATTTCGTACCTCGAGCACGAACTGGCGAGGGCGGCCACCGGTGACGCACCCAGCGATGCAGCGGGTACGGTCGACGCTGATGGATGAACCTCATGGCTGAGCCGACGACCCCCGTCGAGCCCGATTCGAGCGAAGCGCTCGCGGTGTGCGCCGCGCGCGCGGCGTCCGACCTCAAGGCCAGCGACGTCTTGGTGCTCGACGTCGGATCCATCCTGTCGATCACCGGGTACTTCGTGATCGTCAGCGCCTCCAACCCTCGCCAGGTGCGCGCCGTGGTCGACGAGATCGAGTCGAGGGTGAAGGCCGAGCTGCAGCGGGCGCCCGTGCGGACCGAGGGTGTGCGCGAGCAGCAGTGGACCTTGATCGACTACGGCGACGTCGTCGTGCACGTCTTTCTCGACACCCTTCGCGAGTTCTACGAGATCGAGCGGCTGTACATGGACGC
>JBGTCW010000243.1:0-1907 GCA_041748635.1 Ilumatobacteraceae bacterium
CTCACCAGCGCGTACCTGCGCTGGGCCCTGTTCCATACCGCCCTTGCTCGAGGATGGTGGCTGGTCACCGCCGTCTACCTCGTCGTCGTCGCCGAACTCTCACCACCGCAGCTGATCCTCATCGGCGTCTTCCAGGGAATCACCGTGGTGATTGCCGAGATTCCTGCGGGCGTGGTCGCCGATGCCGTCAGCCGTCGCCTCGCCGTCGTCCTCTCACACGTTGTCATGGGCACTGGCATGGCAATGACGGCCTTCGTTACCGACTTCCCCTTGCTCCTGATCTCCAACTGCCTGTGGGGACTGGGATGGGCCCTCGTGAGCGGAGCCGATGTCGCATGGATCACTGACGAACTCGAACGTCCTGACCTGATCGACGGCATCCTCGCTTCAAAGGCGCGGTACGGCCTGCTCGGCACGGTCGTTGGCATCATCTCGTTCGGTGCTCTCGCATCGCTCGCGTCACTGCAAACCTCCATTGCGGCCGCCGGCGTCTCCATGGTCGCGCTCGGCGTCGTGTTCGTCACCCGCTGGCCCGAGGAGCGCTTCGAGCCAGCCGCTGCAGGACGTCGTTGGAGCCATGGCACGGCGATTCTGCGGCGGGGTATCTCGTTGGCACGAGTCGACCGCATGATCTTCCTGGTGCTCGACGCAACCCTCTTGGTCAACGGAGGAGCGGAAGGCTTCGGAAGACTCTTCGAGAGTCGCTTCATAGACCTCGGCATACCGGCCGACCCCGACCCCGTCGTCTGGTTCGCCGCGATCGCTCTGCTCGCTGCTGCGCTCGGCGCAATCGTGCTTCGATTCGTCGAGGCCCGCGTCCACGGTGCCGACGTTGCTCGGCAGACCTACGTGCTCGCATGTGCCGTCGGCACCCTCGGACTCGTCGTGTTCGCCCACGCCCCGAGTGCGCCGGCCGCAGTAGCTGGCGCACTTCTTGTCTCGGGTATCGCACTCCCACTCACCCGCACCGCCAGCGTGATTCTTGTGAATCGGCGTGCCACCAAGGACGTGCGTGCAACGTTGCACTCGATGCTCTCCGAAGCCGAAAACCTGGGAGAGATCGCCTTCGGCCTCGTCCTCGCAGTGATTGCTGGATCGTTCACGGCCACAGTCACGCTCACCGGGTCGGCGGTCCTCATCGCCTGCGCCGGAGCGGTCGTTGCGCGTACCCGCCAGCGCTGACCCAGCTTCATCGATCAGCACGCACATCGACCGGCTCCAGGCTCCGCCGCACTACTCCTGATCGGCACTCCCGATCAGCGCGTTTCTGAGGCGTCTGCAGGCGCGCGTGATGGTGCCTCTGGCGGAGCCCGAGGCAAGGAGCAATTCCAGATGACCATCATGGCTGCTCGTTCCTGCTCGCATCTTGGATGGGAAAGCAGCGGTCGGCATGCCGACTTTCAGACCCGACGAGCGGGACCTCACCTCTGTTGAGCCAGACCGCCACCGGTCGTTGATCGGGAGGCAAACCCTGGGAGAGCCAACCCGAAGGTGGCAGGCGCTTCACGAGCCAACCCGACCAACGACCTACCGGACGCTACGAACCTGAACCCGTCCCGACCGGCACCTCACATACAAGTCGGCGCTTCACAGTCGGGCGTGAGCTGCGTTAGGACAACACGTAGGGTCGGGCTATGTCGTCTCGCGTTTCGCACACCACCTTCGACTGCCAGGATGCTTTCGAGTTGTCGGAGTGGTGGAAGCAGGTACTCAGCTACGTCGATGTGCCGGACGACCCCAATACGGCTGGCGACGAGGAATGCGTGATCGTCGATCCAGCCAGCGGGCACCGGTTGTTGTTCATCGAAGTCGGCGACCTCCGAGACCACGGCCGCATACATCTCGACCTTGTCCCCACGGACCGGAGGCGCGACGACGAGATCGCCCGGGTTGTGGCCTTGGGCGCG
>JBGTCW010000244.1:0-3774 GCA_041748635.1 Ilumatobacteraceae bacterium
GCTTCAGGCTGCCTGGACACGTGTTCGTCGATACCCACCACGGCGGGAGTCTCCCATCCCGGCGTGCGCCAATCCAGGTCCTGTCGCGAGATTGGCGAGTGCCCCCGACCTCGCACCCACGACTCGCCCCGACAAGAGACGGCGCGAAGGAACGGGCGTCCAGGATGCGAACTCCACGCGACGCCGCCGGCTCAACTCAACAGGATCGCCGCCGAACAACCGGCGACAGAGCCCCCGACAACCGCCACTTCGAGCTTGCGCACCCTGACCCCCGATCGTGCCGGCGGCCACGTTAGCGCTATCGCAGGAGTCGCTTGTCGAAGCCCAGAGCATCAGCCACACCTCGTCGCCTGGGATCGGCGGCCGGGAACCACACCACCACCCGTGCTGGCCCCACGGCACCTACGGAGTACTCCGGGTGGACTCGGAAGAGGATCCCAGCTGCGTCGCGGAGGATCAATCGATCGACCGCAGGCGGATTCCTCTGATCGGCTCGAAGTGATTCCGGTTCCGTGTCACGACGCTAAGGCCTCGCTCGAGAGCCGTTGCTGCGATCAACGCATCGGGAAGCCGCGTGCCTGATTCGCGAGCGATACGTCCCGCTCGCTCTGCAATTGCTCGGTCCACCTCGACTTCGCGGAACGGCGCAAGCAGCCGGGAACAGACATCTGTCGACGAGTTGCCGGCGAACAGCTCGGCTCTGCTCACGACCGAGTAGTGCACCCGGTGTCGCTTCGGGTGGAACTCGTTCGCTCCGCGTAGGTGATCGATGAAGACGTCCGTGTCGATGAGGAGATCAGCCACGGGGCCACGCATCACGGGACGGAGCGACAGCGTCAGGAATGGCCCCGAATGTGGCGGCGAGCGCCGCTTCGGGGTCGGGTCTGTCGTCGAGGTATTCATCGACCGCGTGTCGGATTACCTGCGCCATGGAGACGCCCTCAGCGGTGGCGACGCGATCGATTCTCTCCCGCTGCTCGTCGGTGAGGTACACCTGCGTGCGCGTCGATGACATACATCTACTCTATACACCACACGAACTCCTTGGCCAGCGCATATGAACTGCGCGGAGCACGCTCCCCGAACGTCCGAGATCGGCACGTATCGAACGGTCGATTCCCCCTCAGCCCCGACCGATAATCCCAGGCAGGAACGCTTCGATCCGCGCCACAGATCCGCACCGAAGTCCGCAAGACGCGCGCATCGGTGCCTGGCGGACGAGCCACAATGTGAACGAACGAGTGTGACGAATCAACCGAAGACCATTCGTCACCCATCAACCGAAATCTTTCATGGGCTCCACGAATGACGAGGTAGATCTGGATCCGTTGGCCTCGGTAAGTGCAGTGATCGTCACACCCGAGTGGAGCCGAGCATCGAGCCACTCAGGTCCGTGTCCACGTCGCACTGCGTCCGGTCCCGTCGACGCTGATGCTGCCAGCCGTTTTCAGTTCGGCGAGCACCAACCGGATCGTGTTGTCCGACACACCGGGCATCGCACGACGGATGTCGGCGATCGCGAACTGCGCTGGTGCGTGCAACAGCACGTAGTTGCGGATCCGGTCCTGTTTCGTACCTGCCGACGTGCCCGCTGCGACGCGAGCTGCGAACCGTTCGTACGCTTCGGCGATCCGGTCCAAGAAGTAAGCGGCCCACGGCCACACGCTGTGGGTGCCGTCATTGAACCAGTCGGTCGTCGATGCAGCCAAGGAGACGTAGTAGTCGTCTCTTGTGTCGAAGATCAACTGTTCGACCGCCACATACCGGCCGACGCCGTACCCGACTCGCTGCATGAGAAGCGCTGTCAACAGCCGGGTGACGCGTCCATTGCCGTCCGCGAACGGGTGGATACCCAACACATCGAGCCCGAACGCGGCGACGACGAGCAGCGGATGGATCCGACCATCGTCGAGGGCGTTGTTGGTGCGGTCGACGAGCTCGGCGATGTAGTGCTCGGTCTGCGAGGCGGGAATTGGCTCGAACCGGACGGTCTTCGTTCCGTCGGTGTTGCGCTCGACAACGAGCTTGTCGTCGAGTTTGAACCGACCGCCGCCACCGTCGGCGAAACTGAACAGCAGCCGATGCAGATGCAAGATCAGCCCGACGCTGAGTGCGCCCGGGTCGTCGTGCTGGAGGTAGTCCTGCGCAGCGGTATACCCGGCGAACTCGGCTTCGGACCGGTTCTTGAACCGTGACGGGTTCGCCGAGACGAGCCCGGCGATGCGCCGCTCGGCCACGATGACCCCCTCGATTGCTGACGACGCGGTGATCGACTCGATGCGGGCCTGCTGACGCAATGCGTCGAGGAGCCGCGGAAGTTGATCGGCATACCGCGCTTCGGCGCCGGCTGCGAGGTCGATCGCGCGAGGCGTGGCAACGATCGTGCCAGGGACCGGGTCGAGTGTGTCGGGTCGCTGAAAACTTCGCATAGCAACACCACAAACATGCCAATCTGGTGACGTATTAAGGTGATTGCGTTCGCTTCAGTCCTCGGTGAGGGTGGACATGTGGACGGGTCGGAGTCGCTGCGCCGTCGCCGAGGTCAGCAATGCTGCGACGCCAGCGAGCGCAGGGATCACGACGAGCAGCCCGACTGCGGTGAGCCACGGGAAGGTGATCTGGTTGTCGTCGGGTGCGGTCTGCAGCACGGCGAGGACGGGCAGGAAGCCGGTCGGGATCGCGAGGATGGCGGCGCCAGCGGTGAGCACCGTGGCTTTCGTTGCTGCGACACCACGCATGGTTCGGGGTGTGGCACCGACGGCCAGCAGGACGTCGCGTTCGTCCCGGCTCTCGGTGGCGGCGAGCGAGAGGCCGATCGCGACCACCATCAGGGTGAGCAGCAGTGCTGCGGCGAGCGCGGCCGCATCGAGGAGCGCCCGCGGGAAGGTGATGGGGACCGACTCGTAGGTGACGCGTTGTTCGACGCTCACGAAGTTCTCCGGCGGCGGGAGAGCCGGAGCATCGCCAGGCTCGACAAACGCATTGAAGTTCTGGTCCTGCCACAGGTCGTTCTGGATGTCGCCGAGAGCGTCGCGCTGGCTGCGGGTGAGTTCGGCCGGGGCTCGCAGCACGAGTCCGGCGTCGACGATGTCGAGGCCGAACGCGGCCGCACGTTCCTCGGTGATGACCCAGCCCCAATCGCCAGCACGTGACTCGAGTCGATCCCTCGGACGTACGACCTCGATGGTGAGGTCGCCGGAAGTGGTCGCCACGGTGGCGGTGTAGTTCTGGGGTGCGAGCATCAGGTCTGGGCCGGCGTACCACTCGGAGGTGTCGAGCACGCCCACACGGTCGAAGGCTTCGGTGTCGCGCTCGGACAGCCCGAGGAGTTCCCGGGTGGTCTCGTCGGCGACCAGCACTGTTGTCGGAAGGGCTTGGCCCTGGTCGACCGGCCAGTCGGGCACCACGACTCGGCGGGGTCTGATCTCGGCGTCGGGGACGATTCGGGTGACCTGTGCGACGACGTCATCGTCGAGCGGCACCACCTCGACGTCTGGAGCAACGTATTCGTCGGGGTTGCTGCCGGGAGGAGGCGTCCAGTCGAGTCGGAACGAGGTCAGCACGACGGTGTCGCGTGGAACGATCGGGATGTCGTTCTCGTCGCCGAACGCGAGCGAGCCGACGGCGGTCGTGATGGAGATCGCGGCGGTGCCGGTGACGGCGATCGCGGTGAGCACACCGGCGCTGCGGGTGCGCGACCGCGCAACGCTGCGAGCGGCGAGACGCCAACTTCCGCGGAGGCGGGCGCCGACCCGGCCGATGAGATCAACGGCG
>JBGTCW010000245.1:0-2132 GCA_041748635.1 Ilumatobacteraceae bacterium
CGCCTCGGCCTGCTCCTGGCCGGCGAAGAACGACGTGAGCACGGCCGGAGCCCGCTCGGGGTCGTCGTCGGCGGCCCAGTCCATCGTGACGGGCGATCCTGCGTTGACGATGACGGCCGTGCGCGGATTGGCGGCCACGACGCGCCGCACCAGGTCGTCCTGCCGACCCGGCAGGTCCATCGTCGTTCGGTCCTGACCCTCCGTCTCCCATTCGTCGTTGGTGCCGACCATCACGATGGCGATGTCCGCGTCAGCAGCGGCGGCGACTGCTCGATCGAGCAGATCAGCCGGCTCCGGTGACCGGATCCCGATGCGGATCGCGGCGAACCCGTTGCCGGCGGCGGTCGACCACTTGGCGACGATCGGGACGGGGACACCCTCCTGGCACTCGATCGTTGCGGTGACCTCCTCGCTGCCGTAGCCGAAGAACTCCTCGCTGCGAGGAAGCTCCATGTTCGGATCGTCGACGACCGTGGTGAACCCGGAACCGGTGTCGACAGCGAGCGTGACCGGACCGGTGGTCACGACGCCGACGGTGTGGGGACCGTCGGCGTCGGGCACGAATGCGCCCTCGATGCGGGCGCTGAACCCGCGCGGGTCGACACCGGCGGGCGTCGACCCGAAGAATCGGACCAGCGACGTGCTCGCGGTCTCGTCGGCGACGACGTCACCGTCCCAGTCGGCACCGTTCATGTACGACACCAGCAGTCCGGATTCGCCGTCGGGTCGACGGAGCTGGCCCTTGCGGACGACGGGTGTGAGTCGGTCGATGCGGACACCCGGCTCGTAGGTGACCGTGGCGCCGACGTCGCTGTCGGGTCCGAGGCGGTCGGTGACGGCGGCGAGCAGCGTGCGATGACCGAACGGGGTCAGGCTGGCCGAACCACCACCCATGCACCGATCGATCGCAGCGTTGGGCCCGATGACGGCGATCGAACGCAACGCTCCCGCGTCGAACGGCAGCACCGTGGATCCGTCAGGGTCAGGGTCGTTACGCAACAGGACGGTGCCGGCAATCGCTGCTCGTCGCGTCAATGCTCGCTCGTCCGGGTCGTCGACCGACTGCTCGCTCTCGCCGGCGGGACGTTCGTCAGCGCGTACCCGGTTGGCGAGCACGAGGAGGTCTCTCACGAGCCGATCGACCTGGGCCTCGTCGACCTCGCCGATCTCAACGGCTGCGACGAGCTTGTCGCCGTAGACCCGAACAGGTCCGGGCATCTCGAGACTCAAGCCCGCGTTCGCCGCGGGAGCGGCCTCGTGGACGCCGAACCAGTCGGACACGACGAATCCGTCGAATCCCCACTCGTCGCGCAGGATGTCGGTCAGCAGCCGTCGGTTGTGGGCCGCGTGCTCGCCAGCGACCTTGTTGTACGAGCTCATGATGCCCCAGGCGCCGGCCTCCTTGACCGTGCGCTCGAACGGCCGCATGTACAGCTCGCGCAAGGTTCGCTCGTCGACGTCGACGTCGACGGTCATCCGCTCGATTTCGGTGTCGTTGGCGACGAAGTGCTTGACGGTGACAGCGACCTCGCGCGCCTGGACGCCGCGTACGTAGGCAACAGCGAGCGAACCCGTGAGTTCGGGGTCCTCGCTGTAGCACTCGAACGTCCGCCCGCCGATCGGCGTGCGATGGAGGTTGACGGTGGGCCCGAGCAGGATGTGCGCACCCTTGCGGATGGCCTCGGCGCCGAGCAGGGCACCGATCTTGCCGACGAGCTCCGGATCCCAGGTGGCGCCGAGCGTGATCCCGGCAGGAACGACGACGCCCGGTGTCCCCGATCCACCGTGCCCCTCACCGCGGACTCCGTTCGGTCCGTCGGACATCTTGAGCTGGGGGATGCCCGCCTCGGGAAACGCATGTGTCCGCCAAGTCGAACGCCCGGCAACGAGGCGGCACTTGTCGTCGAGTGAGAGCGCGGCGAGCGCCGCATCGATGTCGATCACACCGCCGAGTGTTGCAGGGATTACATCAGGGGTCAGACCCGCGATGTAATCGATGGGCAGCAGCGGCGATTACATCGCGGGTCTGACCCCTGATGTAATCAGACGCGGGCGCCGGCGTGTTCGCCTTCGACGACGGCGGCGTGGGCGCGGCGGGGAGCGACGCAGTCGCCGACGCGCTCGACGCTGAC
>JBGTCW010000246.1:0-6072 GCA_041748635.1 Ilumatobacteraceae bacterium
GCGACTGCACGTCGAGGCCGGCATCGGCGGCCGCTTGCAGGAGGGCGGTCTCGGTGGGGTCGCCGTGCCAGACCTGGTTGCCCTCGTCGTCGATGTCGCCGGCGCCGTCGTTGCACAACACACCGGCCACGAGCGCGACGGTGGCCGAGGCGGGTGAGGCGCCGACCGACTCGACGGCGTCGGAGCCGAGTCGAACCTGGCGGCCGGCCACGTCGAGCACCGTCACCGTCATCCGATTCTGCGTGAGCGTCCCGGTCTTGTCGGAGCAGATCACCGTGACCGACCCGAGGGTCTCGACTGCGGGGAGTTTGCGGATCAGCGCTTGACGTTTCAGCATCCGCTGCGAACCGATCGCCAGCGTGAACGTGACGACTGCGGGGAGGCCTTCGGGGATGACGGCGACCGCCACGCTGATCGCCGTGAGCACCAGGTCAGCGGCAGTTTCGCCCGCGAGCGCACCCATCACGACCACGGCGAGCGCCACGACGACGCCGAGCAGCGCGAGCTGCTTGCCGACGCGATCGAGGCGGGTTTGCAAGGGCGTCGGCTCCGATTCGACACCCTGGAGCAGGGTGGCGATGCGACCGAGCTCGGTGTGCATCCCGGTTGCCACGACCACGCCCATGCCGCGGCCCGCCGCGACCTGCGTGCCCGAGTACGCCATGCACAAGCGGTCACCGAGGGCGAGGTCGTCCCGGTCGACGGCGTCGGTCTGCTTGTCGATCGGTTCGGACTCGCCCGTCAACGTGGCTTCCTCGATCCGCAGGCTCGCCACCTCGACGAGGCGGAGATCGGCGGGCACCACCGTGCCCGCATCGAGGTGCACGATGTCGCCCGGCACGAGTTCGCCGACGGGGATCGACGTCATGCGGTCGCCCCGCGTGACCCGAGTCGACGGCACCGCCATGCGACGCAGCGCAGCGATCGCCTGCTCGGCCCGGTACTCCTGGAAGAAGCCGAGCGCCGTGAACAGCACCACGATCGCGCCGATGGCGCCAGCTTCGAGATACTTGGCCAACAGCAGCGACAACACCGCTGCGCCGATCAGGATCAGGACCATCACCGATGAGATCTGCCCCCAGATCAGGGCGAGCTTGCTCGTGCCGGCCGCTTCCTGGAGCTCGTTCGGTCCGTGCTGCGCTCGTCGATGCTCGATGTCGGCCGCGTCGAGGCCATCGAGTGACGAGTCGAATTCGGCCAGGACCGCTTCGATGCTGCGTCGGTGCCAGTCGGTGTTCGACGGGGATGGGGCGATCTGGGTGGCGGTGTCCGAAGTGTTGGAGGTCATGACGCTTTCAGCAAACGGTCGAGGGTTCGCTGAAGGTCTCTCCGCTCCGTGAGGAGCTGGTCGCGCCGACCACTGCGAGCAGTGGCGTGTTGACGACGGACCTCGAGGGATACTCCCCTTCAGATGTTGCTGGCGAGGCTATCGAGCGCGATGGAGCGTTCCGGCCAAATGGTGCTGAAGCGGTTGGTCGACGGCGGCCATCCGGAACGTGTAGTGGAGTTCGTCGCCGGACACCGAGATCGTTCGTTCGGTCACCGACACCTGCTTCGCGGTGGGTGTGGATCCGATCGACGTCGACCGGACGTCGACCACCAGTGGGGCGTCGCCGCCGACGACCGCGCCCGCGTAGATCTCGGTCAGTCCGGTGGGATGCGCCATCACGATCTCGATGCTGCCGGGCACCGGCACGCGGAGGTATCCGGTCTCGGCGTGCATCGGGAGCGCCGTGTCGGGATGCCTCGTGCGCTGGGTGTACGCCACGAACGGCTTGCCCACATGGGTGAAGGTGATCGACTCGACGTACGCGAAGTCGTCGATCGTCGGATACTCGCCGACGCCCGTCCCCTCCCAGGTGCCGAGCAGCGGTGCCAGCACGGCAACGTCAGGATGGAGTTCGGGTTCCATGTCATCACCGTACGGGGCGGCCGACGGACAGCATGCTACGCATGCACTCGATGGAGCCCGCCCTGCCCCCGCCGTTGCCCAACTCGGCCGATCTCTACGCCGCGCTGAACGTCGAACCGACCGACCACGCAGGCGACCATCGGTTCATCCACGTCATCGGGGCGTCGGTGTTCGTCGACACCGAGCTCGCGGACGACTCGTGGCAACGACACGTCGTCGGCATCGTCGAGGGATGTGCATGGTGGGCGGTCGACGTGCCCGCCGAGGCCGACGACCCGTCGTACGGCGCAGCGCTCGACCTGTTCAGTTACTTCGGCCGCGCCGCTGCGAGTGAGTGGATGGCTGCGGGCCGAGCCGTGCAGATCGTCGAGTGGGCGCGTACCCACCGCTTCTGTGGACGCTGCGCCACCCCGACCGAGCCGTCGGCCGGCGAGCGCGGCATGAGGTGCCCGGCCTGCGGGCTGGTGGCGTACCCGCGTGTTGCACCGGCGATGATCGTGCTCGTCACCCGGGGCGAACCCGGACCCCACCAGGAGGCATTGCTCGCCCGCGGCGTCAACTTCCCGATGCCGATGTATTCCTGTCTCGCCGGTTTCGTCGAACCCGGCGAAGACCTGGAGGGAGCCGTCGTGCGCGAGGTCGCCGAGGAGGTGGGTATCCGGGTGACGAACGTGTCGTACCGCGCAAGCCAGCCGTGGCCGTTCCCGCACAGCCTGATGATCGGGTTCCGCGCTGAGTACGCGAGCGGCGACCTCGTGCTCGACGCGACCGAAATCGCCGACGCGAACTGGTACCGGCGAGACGACCTCCCCACGATCCCGCCCAGCATCTCCGTCGCGCGCCGCCTCATCGACGAGTGGCTCCACGAGACCTGACCCGCCCAACCCCGCACTGCGATGAGCGAAACCGCTCGTATCTGCTGGCTTCGCTCATTGCTCGGGCCTGGTTCTCCGTTGCGATGAGCGAGACCGCTCGTATCTGCTGGCTTCGCTCATTGCTCGGGCTGAAGGGGGCGCCGGCTCGGGCTCTACAGTCGGCGCCATGAGCAGTTCAGATGTCGTGATCGTCGATGCCGTCCGCACCCCGATCGGGAAGCGCAACGGTGGCCTGTCCACCCTCCATCCCGCCGAGACCCTTGCCCGGGTCCAGCGCGCGATCATCGATCGCAACACCGTCGAGCCCACCGACATCGGCCAGGTGGTCACCGGCTGTGTCAGCCAAGTCGGCGAGCAGGCGTTCAACATCGGTCGCACGGCGTGGCTGTCGGCGGGACTCCCGCTGACGGTCGCCAACACCACCATCGACACGCAGTGCGGCTCGAGCCAGCAGGCGACCAACCTCGCCAGCTCGCTGGTCGGCGCCGGTGTCGTCGACGTGGCGCTGGCGTGCGGCGTCGAGGCGATGAGCCGCGTGCCGATCGGGGCATCGGGCAACAAGGCGTTCGGCCTCGGCGTCCCGATCCCCAAGACCTACTTCGAGCAGTACGAGATGACGTCGCAGTTCGAGGGCGCCGAGCGGATCGCGGACAAGTGGGGCATCACACGCGAAGACACCGACGCGTTCGGCTTCGCCTCGCAGCAACGGGCTGCGACCGCTTGGGCCGAGGATCGTTTCTCGGGGCAGTACATCACGATCGAGGCTCCCGATCTCGACGAGGACGGCAATCCGACCGGCACCACCCACACCGTCGCCCGCGACGAGGGACTGCGCGAAACCACCCTCGAGAAGTTGGCCACGCTCAAGCCGGTCGCTCGCGAGAACGGTGTGCACACCGCCGGCAACTCGTCGCAGATCTCCGACGGTGCAGCCGCCGTGCTGCTCGCCACCGAGGCCAGGGCCGCCGAGCTGGGCCTGACGGCGCGGGCCCGCGTCGTCGACACCTGCCTGGTCGGCACCGACCCGGTGCTCATGCTCACTGGACCGATGGACGCCACCAAACACCTGCTGGAGCGCACCGGGCTGTCGATCGACGACATCGACGTGTTCGAGATCAACGAGGCGTTTGCCTCGGTGGTGCTCGCCTGGGCCAAGGAGGTCGGCGCCGACCTCGACAAGACCAACCCCAACGGCGGGGCGATCGCCCTCGGTCACCCGCTCGGCGCCACGGGCGCGTTCCTGATGACCAAGGCCCTGTACGAACTCGAGCGCACTGGCGGACGCTACGCACTCATCTCGATGTGCTGCGGTGGCGGCCTCGGGACGGGCACGATCATCGAACGCCTCTGATTCGCACATCACCCTGACGTTCACGTTGCATTCTGGATGGGGTGGCCCGTCCGGAGTGTCACGTGAACGTGGTGGGTGGGGGTGCTGAGGACGCTGGCCGGTAGAAGGGCGGATGCGCTTCGCTGCGACTTCCGCCCTCGGCGTGGCGCTCTGCGTTTGCTCACTCGGCGTGGCGGGGTGTGCGGATGACCGGAGCGACGAGGTTCCCGGGTTGGCGACGGTCGTCGAGGTGATCGACGGCGACACGATCGACGTCGAGATCGGCGGTCGCACCGAACGCGTCCGGCTGATCGGGATCGACACACCCGAGACAATGCGGCCGAACACGCCCGTCGAGTGCTACGGGCCGGAGGCGGGAGAGTTCACGGCCTCGTTGCTCCCCATCGGCGCCGAGGTCCGCGTCGAACGTGACATCGTCGGGCGCGACGACTACGGCCGCTTGCTCGGCTACGTGCACCTCACCACCAGATCCGACGCCCACGGTGGTTCGGGCGGCGAGATCTTCGTCAACCTGGAGATCGTCGAGCGGGGTTTCGCCCGCCCACTCGCCTTCGAGCCGAACACGACGTTCGCCCGTGACTTCGCCGCTGCGGCGGGGCGGGCCGAGCGCGCGGAGCTGGGAATGTGGGCCCACTGTTCGTGACCAGCCATGGCCGGTTCCGATAGCGTCGCAGCAGTGGTGCACACGCTCGCCGAACGCCTCGGCCACTCCCCCGACACCCGTCTGGTGATCCTGTCGTGCGACGACCTCGGCTCGTGCCACGCCGCCAATGTCGGTGTGTTCCGAGCGATCCGCGACGGGGCCGCGACGTGCGCATCGTTGATGGTTCCGGCGCCGTGGGCCGGCCATGCCGCCGAGCTCGCGTCGCCCGACGACGACATCGGGGTACACCTCACACTCAACGCCGAGCACGAGCACTACCGGTGGGGTCCGATCACCCACGCTCCGTCGCTGCAGTCCGGCGAGGGCGGATTTCCTCGCACGCTCGAAGACCTGTGGGAGCACGCCGACCACGCCGAGGTGCTGCGCGAGCTCCGCGCCCAGATCGAACGGGCCCAGGCATGGGGCATCGACGTCAGCCATCTCGCCCCCCACCTCACGGCGATCACCCTGCGGCCCGAGTTCTTCGACGTGTACCTCGAATTGGCCGTCGAGTTCGCCCTCCCCATCCGGCTGCCCTCGACCGTCAGCGAGGAGAAGGCCGGATTCCCGTTCCGGCGTCTCGCCGCCGACGAAGGGATCGTGTTCCCCGACCACTTCGACCACGACTGGAGAGCCGGCAGTGCCGCACGAGTGCACATGGCAATCGACAGCCTCCAGCCGGGTGTCACCGAGATCCACGTGCAGCCGGCGATCGACTCACCCGAAGTCCGTGCGCTCGGCGACTACACCCAGGGCTGGATCGACGATCTCGAGCTGATCACCAGCGACGATCTGCGCACTCGCCTGGAATCGAGTGGCGCGATCCTCATCGGCTACCGCTCACTGCGCGACGCCATGCGCGCGGCAACCTGAACCGGCGCGCCCCAACCCGACGCCGACGGGTCGAGTCAGTGCTGACCGACGAGTCCGGCAATCGCCGTGGCGGCCGCGCCCGACTTGAGGACGTCGAGCACCACGCCGGTGTGGCCCGACGCCTTGAGCACGCCGCGCATGTACGCCACGGTCGGCTCGAAGTCGTCAGCCGCAGCCTCCGCCAGCGGCACCGTGACCACCACATCGGCATCGTCGGGTCCGTCGACTCGCTCGTCACGCTTGGCGACGACCACGCGGTACTGCACGGTCACTGCGTCACCCGCTCGCTGACGTCGGCGAACAGGTCACGTTCGCCGTCGTCGGACGGGATCGGCCCGACGAGCGATCGGGCGAGGATCCAGTCCTCCCACGGGTACGCCGCCGTCAGCTCGTCCTCGTCGAACCCGAAACCCCACCA
>JBGTCW010000247.1:0-3843 GCA_041748635.1 Ilumatobacteraceae bacterium
CTGCGCGCGAGCAGATGCCCGTCACCCGGCAGCACGACGACCTCACCGTGACCGGCGATGGCGGCCACGACGTGACTGGCCTCGGCTGGCAACAGCTCGTCGCTGTCGCCATGGAAGAGCAGCAGTGGGCGGCCATCCAACGCCCCGGCGACCTCGCATCCGGCCGACTGGGTGGCGAAGGTGACCACACCGACGACCGAGGCGGGCATGATCACCGCCGTCCTGATCGCTACGGCACCGCCGAAGCTGTGGCCCATCACGACCACGCGCTCGGCGCCATCGTCTCGAAGCATCTCGACGCCGCACGCCAGATCGTGAGCGCACAAGTCGAGGTTGTTCGGTTCGCGGTACCCGACGCGAGCGACACTCACGCCGTGCGCCGACCAGCGCTCACCCAGACGGTGGTACAGCCCGTGGCCGGGTCCGAGCACACCACCCATCGCTCCGCCGCAGGCCGCGATCGCAACGCCGCGTCGGGCCACACCCGCGGGCGGCTCGTGGCGCAGCACCGTCAGCAGTCCCCGCGACGTGTACACCTCGTGGTGACTGAACGACGCCGTGATCTCGACCTTGCCCGACGCCAGCGGACGGAGCGCCTCGAGCGCCGTCGGATCGACCGGGTCGGCGAGCGGCACATTCGCCGACCCGCTGGGGGTGCCGTCCGCTCCGCTGCCGTCAACCATCGCTGATTAGCGTACGGACGCACATGTCATCGCCATCCACCGGAGCCAGCACCGTCGACTTCCGCAACCGCACCGATCGCGAGCACGCGCGGCGAATCGGGCGGGCGTGGATCGAACTGCGCCGGGGCGCGGCTGCGTCGGCGTTGCGCGCGTACCTGTTCGGCACCGAGGAGGCGCTCGAGCAGGGTCAGATGGACGCACTCGATCTGCTGACGCGGCGCGACGAGCGGCCGATGAAGGAACTCGCTGCCCGCCTTCGCGTCGAGCCGTCCACCGCCACCCGCGCCATGCAGCGGCTCGAGGCCGACGGACTCGTCGAACGGTTCACGTCGCCAGAGGACGGTCGGGTCGTCCTCGTGCGCATCACCGACGAAGGTCGACGTCGGCACGACGCCGTCGCCGCCCGACGCTCGATCGCAATGATGCACATCCTGAGCGAGTTCGATCCGGGCGAACGCGCCCAACTCGCCGACCTACTCGACCGCTTGATCACCTCGATCGACGACGTCGTCGGGCGACTCGACGCCGCTGGCACTTCCGAAACGACCTGACAACGAGCGCCGTCGGAGCCACCGGTCGCAGAGCCGACCGATACAGTCGCCCCATGGCCGACCAGGCAACGTTCGCGGACGAAGCAATGCAGTATGCGCCGCAGCTGTTCTCGGGCGCGATGCGCATGACCCGCAACCGCAGCGACGCCGAGGACCTCGTCCAAGAGACCTACCTCAAGGGCTACCGGAGCTACCACACGTTCACGGAGGGCACGAACCTGCGGGCCTGGCTGTTCCGGATCATGACAAACACCTACATCAACTCGTACCGGGCCAAGCAGCGCCGACCCGACGAGACCGAGCTCGGTGAGTTCGAGGATCTGTACCTCTACAAGAACCTGGGCTCGCTCCAAGCCGCCAGCGTCGGCCGATCTGCCGAGGAGTCGCTGATGGAGCTCCTTCCGGACGACGAGGTGAAGCAGGCGCTGGAAGACCTGCCCGACAACTTCCGCCTCCCGGTGATCCTCGCCGACGTCGAGGGCTTCGCCTACAAAGAGATCGCCGAGATGCTCGACATCCCGATCGGGACCGTGATGTCTCGTCTGCATCGGGGAAGAAAGGCGATGCAGAAGGCGTTGCACGTTTTCGCAACGCAACGAGGACTGGTCGTCGCTGGCACGGCAACACCAGACGGCACCCTCGACCGGGCCGAAGGACAGTGATCCAGACATGAGCAACGACGCATCGACTACCGACGACCGGCCGACCTCGGAGTGCGCACAGACGCTCCACGAGCTCGACGTGTTCCTCGACGGTGAGCTGTCCGACCATCAGCGCGATGCCATCCGTCACCACCTCGACGGCTGCATGGACTGCCTCGGCGCCTTCGACTTCCACGCCGAACTGAAGATCGTCGTCGCCCAGAAGTGCAACAACGACGAGATGCCACCCGACCTCCTCTCCAAGATCGAACGGTGTTTCGGCACCGACTTCGATGGAGACGGCGTCATCGGCTGAACCTCCAGCAGCACGACGACCATTTCGCCCGTTGCGCCGGCGCCGGGTTAGCCTCACGGCATGCTCGCAGCCAACATCTGGCACTGGTGGATCGGCCTGGCCCTCGTCCTCCTCTCCGTCGTCGCGATCGTGGTGCTGGTCGGGGCGTACCTCAAGGCGGTCTCCGCGAAGCAGCATCCGAGCCGCGGTCAGCGCTCGGCCCATCACACCGACCTGTAGCGGTCGCCGACCAAGGCCGCCCCACTGCTCGACACCGCCGATCTCCTTCGCCGGTGCACGTTCCCGCCGGCAGACAGCGTCGTGAGATGCGGGCTCTCGGGCGGAGCCGACTCGACCGCACTGGTCATCCTGGCCGTCGCCGCCGGTTGCCAGGTCACCGCCGTGCACGTCCATCACGGACTGCGGGCGTCGGCCGACCACGATGCAGCTGCCGCACGCGACACCGCCGATCGGCTCGACATTGCTCTGCGCACGATCGAGGCAACCGTGGAACCCGGCCCGAACCTCGAAGCCCGAGCCCGGGCGATCCGCCACCGAGCCCTCGGCCCGGACGCTCTGGTCGGGCACACGGCCGACGACCAAGCAGAGACGCTGCTCCTGGCATTGCTGCGCGGTTCGGGTGCCACCGGCCTCAGCGCCATCGGTCCGGGGTGGCGTCACCCGATCCTCGCGCTGCGACGAGCCGAGACCCGGTCGCTGTGCGAACAGCACGACCTCAGGTTCGCTGACGACCCCACCAACGACGACTCTCGATTCCGCCGCAATCGCATCCGCCACGAACTGATGCCGCTGCTCGATGACATCGCCGAACGCGATGTGACCGTGCTGCTCAACCGAACCGCCGAATTGTTGCGAGCCGACGACCAATTCCTCGACGAACTCGCCGCCGGGATCGACCCGACCGACGCCGCAGCGTTGGCAGTCGCCCCGAGCGTGCTCGGGGCCAGGGCGATCCGCCAGTGGCTCGAGCTCGACGGATACCCACCCGACGCCGACACCGTCCGACGGGTACTCGCCGTTGCCGCAGGACGCTCCGCTGCGTGCGAGGCGGCCGGCGGGCGTCGAATCGAACGACGAGGCAACCGCCTGCACCTGTCGTGACATCGAGCCGGTAGCCTTGCCAACCGATATGCCGAGCCCGATACGCCGAGAATCCGTCCACTGATGCCTCCTCGTCTGCGTGGAAAATGGGCTCTGGGGATCACGCCACGCAACTTCACCTGGATCCTGAAGGACAAGCTGGCGATCTGCGAACGTCCGGGCGGAGTCGGCGACAGCCACCGTCGAGTTCGTCGTCAGGAAGAGATCATCTGGCTCCGAGAGAACGGTTTCGGCTGCGTCATCTCGATCATCGCGGCGCCGCACAACCTGCACAACTACGACGAGCTGCAACTCCCGTACCGGCATCGGCCGTTCAACTCCGACCACACCGATCAGTACCTGAGCGCTCTCTACAGCGAGATCCGGGAACTGCTCAAGCACGGCACCAAGGTGCTCGTGCACGGCGAAGAGGTCGGCGACCGCATCATCGGGATCATGGGCGGCTACATCCGCTGGGCCGGCCTCGTCGACGAACCGACGAAGGCCATCCAGGTCACCGAACGCCTCGCCGGTCGCCAACTCGATCCGTTCGCACGCGAGATCATCCTGCG
>JBGTCW010000248.1:0-2887 GCA_041748635.1 Ilumatobacteraceae bacterium
GCTCTTGGTCGTGCCATGGTCACTCGCGCCGCCAAGTGCGCCGCGGGTGCGCAACAGGTCGGCGATTCGTTCGAGCTCCCCGAGGGTGTCGACCTCCCACGCGAGGTGGTACAGCCCGACGGTCGATCGGCCGGCGTCCGACGGTGCAGCTCCGGGGCCGATCTGGAACACGCCCAGGTCGTGGTCGTTCGTCGAGTCGGGGGCCTGCAGAAAGGCTGCGCCCGGAAACTCGCTGACCACACGAAAGCCGAGCACCGAGCCGTAGAACTCCTTGGTGATCGCCACGTCTCGGACGTAGAGGACGGCGTGGTTGAGGCGATGAACTCCCATATACACGAAGAACCTGCTTGCGCGTGCAATCATTCCCGGTCCGCCGATCCTGGTCGAGAAATCCTCCGCGTGCCGCCGGCCCCGCTCGGCGAGACTGACGACATGGCGACGCAGGCCGGTCCGTCCGGTTCTCGTTGGCGTGCGCTCGGCGCGCTGCTCCGACCCGACGTGTGGCGTTGGGTCGGCCTCGGCATGCTCGTGGCGATCGGCTCCGCACTCACGATCGCCGGTCCGCTCGTCGTCCGTCGCATCGTCGACACCTCGACCGACGGAACAACCGCGGATCAGATCACGCGTCTGGCGTTGCTGTTCCTGGCCATCGCAGCGATTGCCCAACTGATCTCGGTGGTCGTCGCTTGGCTCGCAACGGTCGCAGCGTGGCGCACGACGAACGGCCTTCGTCTCACGATGACACGTCACGTACTCGGGCTCGACCACGAGTTCCATCGGACGCACACGCCGGGCGAGCTCATCCAACGCGTCGACGGTGACGTCACCTCGGTGTCGCAGTTCCTCGGCCAAGTGGTGACGAAGGCCGCTGGCGCCGCCATGTTGGTCGGCGGCATGGTCGTCGTGCTCGCCGTGATCGACTGGCGCCTCGGGCTCGGCATGGCGGCGTACGTCTCGCTTGCGGTGCTCGTGATCGTGCGCACGCGGCACCGAGCGGTCGCGGAGTCGTCCGACGAGATGGGGGCGCTCGGTCGTCTGTACGGCGGCATCGAAGAGCGTCTGACCGCCGCCGAGGACCTGCGTGCGAACGGCGCGGCCGATCACGTCGCATGGAGGTTCGTCGAAGACAGCGAGGAAGCGCTCGTCAGTGCGGTTCGTCGCGAACGGGCGTTCCTCGTGATGTGGTGGTTCGTGCAGGGGGCCGTCGCTGCGGGGTGGGTCCTCGCCCTCGTGCTCGGCGCTGCCCTGGTCGCTGCGGGCACTATCACACTCGGCACCGCCTTCCTCCTGTTTCAGTTCGTGTTGTTGGTCGCCCGCCCGCTCGAGGAGGTCGTGCACGAACTCGAAACGGTGCAGAAGGCGAATGGCGCAATGGTTCGTGTCGCCGACCTACTCGCAATCGAGCCCAACGTGCTCGACGAGGGTGACGTCAGCCCGTCGCCGGGTCCCCTGTCGATCACGGCCTCCCACGTCGACTTCGACTACGGCGACGACCGGCCGGTCCTCCACGACGTCGATCTGCACATCGGTGCCGGTCGGTCGGTCGGCATCATCGGTCGGACCGGAAGCGGCAAGACGACGTTTTCGCGCCTGGTGCTCCGCCTGGTCGAGCCGACCGGAGGTCAGGTGTCGCTCGGCGGAGTTCCCATCGCCGACATCTCCCTCGTTGAGCTTCGTCGGCGCGTCGCACTCGTGCCGCAGGAAGTGGAGTTGTTTGCGGGCAGCGTCCGCGACAACGTCACGCTGTTCGACTCGGCGCCGACCGACGAGGCCGTCGTCGAGGCACTCCACCGGGTGGGCCTCGCCGCGCTCGCCGAGGCCGGGGTCGATCGAGAGCTCGGAGCATCTGGAGCCGGGCTCTCCGCCGGTGAGGCGCAACTGCTCGCGCTGGCCCGGGTCTGGCTGCGCAACCCGGACATCGTGGTGCTCGACGAGGCGACCGCACGCGTCGACCCCGAGACGGAGCGCCGCCTCGAAGCCGCCGTGGTCGAACTGATGCGTGGCCGCACGACGCTGGTCATCGCACACCGACTCTCGACCCTGCGCTCGGTCGACGACATCGTCGTGTTCGAGCGCGGGCGTGTGGTCGAACACGGCGCCCGCGCCGACCTGGTCGGCGACGACGACAGCCGATTCGCGCAACTCCTCGCACTGGCGCTCGACAGCGACTCGGAGGTGACGCCGTGAGTGTCGAACTCGATGACCCGCACGCCGACGAGTTCGACCCCCGCCCTCCGACCGGCGTCGGGATGCCACGCCATCAGCCGCTGCCCGACGACCGACTGCAGCTCGCCGAAGTCGGGAACGTGTGGTCGTTGGCGTGGCGAGTGTCGCAGCATCGCCCTCGCGAATTCTGGGTCGGCTGGTTCCTGTTCGTCGTGTTCTTCATGATGCCGGCGATCAGCGGCTACCTGCTCGCCCGGGGATACGGCGCCCTCGAACGCGGCGACACCGTCGAGACGATCTGGTGGGCCGCTGCGATCGCCCTCAGCGAGACGATTCGGATGGTGGCGATCCACCACGGTGCGCTGATCTGGACGAAGGCCTGGATCCACATGCAGACGCTGCTGCGCGCCAACATGCTGAGCGCGCAGATGGCGAGCGGAGGCCTCCACGCGGGCCAGCCGGTCGGTTCGGCGGGATCGGCCGTCACCCACTTCCGCGACGACACCGAGGACGTCGCGAACCTCGTCGACGGCATCGTCGACATCTCCGGTGGTGTGGTGTTCACGGTCATCGCCGGGTTCGTGCTCGGCGCGGCAGACGCCCGGGCCGCGGCGGTCCTCGTGATCCCGCTGCTCGGCGTTGGCATCGCCACCCGGGTCCTCGACACCCGGATCAAGGAGTACCGCGCGGCGGATCGAGCCGCCACCGAGGCCGTCACCGG
>JBGTCW010000249.1:0-1762 GCA_041748635.1 Ilumatobacteraceae bacterium
CAGGCCGTCTGTGATGTTGCAGCACTCCGAAGAACGCTGGCTGACATGGATGACGAAGCGTTCGGTGCGTGCCATCGATGTGGCTGCCCGATCGGGTTCGAACGGCTCCTCGCTGTACCGGCGACCCGTCGTTGCGTTGAATGCGCTCGTTGATCGCAGTGCCACCTATCGCGCCGGATTCGCAGCGATCGACAGGACCGCCGCGTCCGGAAGGCCACCACGGTGAGCGGTCATCGAGGCAAAGTTGCGGTGACGTCAGCGGGGTCGGTACCGACGGTTGCGGCTGCGCCGTATGCGAGATCTCGCCGAACCGTGTGAAGAATGCTCAGCAACGCCCGAAACACGGCCTCTGACCAGGAGCGATGAAAACCCGGAACGCCCTACCAGAAACAGGCCGCCATGAGATGTCTCTACCTGGTGGTCCGTTCGCTCGACCCGAAAGACACCAGCCAAGAACGTTGGATGAACCGCGAGACGCCGGCACTCAACGCGTTCGCGATCACGTTCGAAGGCGGCCTCTATCGGATGGCGATGGGCGATCTGGCGAGCTGAGCGGTCCGCACCGTGCTGCGATCAGCGACCGAGTCGTGCGGCGCGCAGCTCGGCTCGGCGAACCTTGCCGGCCTCGTCACGCAGCGGTTCGTCGACGAACTCGATCGAGCGGGGGAGCTTGTATCGGGTGAGTCGCTACCCGATCGCCGACGTACAGGTACCCGTCGGCATCGAAGCAGCCCAGATCACCTCATGGGGACGGGTTCCCGAGGATGGAGCGAGCCGTCGAGGTGGCGACATGAAGTGCATTGGCCCACTGGTGCACCAGAGCCAACTGGTCGGGGGTGGGCGCTGGCGTGAGCGATACCATGCTTACTGCGGCGTGGAGCTGTACGAGCGGTCCGCGGATGCCCTCGATCGAACCCCGAGTGCGAGCATCGGACGTGGTACGAACGAGGTCCTGGGTCGTTCGGTCCAGTTCGGTCAGTCGCTCAGCGTCGTCATGGGCGACCAGGACGAGACTCTCGGGAGGAATCGCCAGCAGGTGCATGGTGAGCGCGTCCGATGCATCCATCGTCGTCAGTGCTCTCGCGGTCCATTCGGAGCTCCCACGACGCGAGCGCGAGACGACCATTGCGACGACGCCGATGGCGACGAGACCGAGGGCCCACGGCCACCACACCACGCCGTCATCCGACGTGACCTCATCGAGCGCGGCAACGGTGTCGTCTGTGCCACCGCCCTCAGCTGGGGCGGTCTCGGCCGGAGGCGTATCGACCGGGTTCTCGGCTGGAAGAGTTTCGACCGGACCCTCGGCTGGAGGAGTTTCGGTCGGGTTCTCCTCGGGCGGTGGAGTGACTGCCACGTCATCTGGCACGGTGACGGCTCCGCCTGCGCTGATTCCGGGCGGCAACGACGCTGTGCCGCCGCCGGTGCCGCAGGCAGCGAGCGGTGCGAGACAGATGAGTCCGAACCCGCCGATCGCGAGGGCACGGCGTGTGGCTCGGGCACGTGGTGATGAGAGCATGCGGACAGCGTGCGCGACGACCGGCGATGCTTCATCCCCCATATCGGGGGAATGAAACGCGCTCACGCGTTGCCGGTTTGCTCGGGCCTCGGCGCGAACTGGCTGGCTTCGCGCTCGCAGCTGCGACGCACGGCGACCACAGTCACGATCACAATGGCCACGACGGTGACGAACCCGAACCAGGTCGACACGAAGTTGAACGGCGTCCACACAGCCAGCACGAGCAGCCCCAGGATGACAGCC
>JBGTCW010000250.1:0-9183 GCA_041748635.1 Ilumatobacteraceae bacterium
CTCTGGCTCAAGCGGGGCGACGAACTCACGTGCGAGGCCGAAGTCCTGAACCACGACGGTTCATTCATCGGTTTGACGCAGGACGCACGGGAGAAGACCACCTACAGCATCAGCGCACGGCGCAGGCTGCCGGTGTTCAACGACGACATCATGCCGATTGCGCAGGGCACGGACCTCGTGGAACCGCTGCGACGCGAAGGTGTCAGGTCGGCCGTGACACTTGCTCTGTTCAACGACGGAAAATGGATCGGCAACATGAATCTCGCTCGAAACGAGGTTCGCCCGTTCGACGAGAAGCAGGCGGCCATCCTTCAGGCGTTTGCCGACCAGGCTGCCATCGCAGTGGCCAACGCCCAGCTCTTCAACGACCTCGACCGGGCCCTCGAACGTCAGACGGCGATGAGCGACGTCCTCGAAGCGGTCAGCACGGCCCGCTTCGACATCCAGCCCGTCTTCGACCGCATCGCCGACCATGCGCAGCGACTCTGCGACGACACGATGGCGATCGTCACCGTCCGCGACCGCTCCGAGGTGACGATCGTCGCCGCTGCCTGGCCCGCAGCAAATGGCGACATCCCCGAAGGCGACATCCACTGGGACGCGATGGACACCAGTTCGACGACGGGAACCGTCTTCTCCACCGGGCAGGCCGTGCACGTTCTCGATTGGAACGAGGTCCCGGTCGACCTGTATCCGGACTCACAAGCCCGCCACAGTGGGATGCGCACGCTGCTGACCCTGCCCATGCGCCGACACGACGCGGTCATCGGCGCGATCACGTTCGTGCGAGTCGAGCCCGGCGGCTACCCCGACGACCAGGTCTCGCTCCTCCAGGCCTTCACCGACCAGGCCGCGATCGCCGTCGACAACGCCCGCCTGCTCGCGGAGATCGAGCAACGGAACACGGAGATCTCGGAGTCGCTCGAGCTCCAGACTGCGACGAGCGAGGTCCTCGAACTGATCAGCTCGAACCCCGGTGACCTCACGACCGTGTTGGCCCGCATCGTCGACAAAGCCATCAGCTTGTGCGACGCCCAGGGTGGATCGGTGCTGCTGCGAGACGGCGACGTGCTCCGGATCGAAGTCGTTTCCGGGCCCGACCAACACATGATCGGGCGAGAGTTTCCGACAGAACTCTCCGGCGCGAACCTCCTGGCTCGAACCACCCATGCGCCGGTGTTCCTCGACGACTTCCAGCAGGCGCGGGATCCTCTCGCCGTGGCAGCTGCGGCAGGGTCTGACCTCCGAAGCTTCGCGAGCATCGCGCTCATCCAAGACGACGAATGGATCGGCAACTTGAATCTCCTCCGGTTCGAGGTCCGACCGTTCGATCCGAAGGTCGCCACGATCCTGCAAGCATTCGCCGATCAGGCGGCGATCGCTGTTGCCAACGCCAAGCTCTTCAACGACCTCGACGCGGCCTTGGAACGGCAGACGGCGATGACCGAGGTGCTCGACGCGGTCAGCACCTCGCGCCTCGACATGCAGCCCGTCTTCGACGCGGTCGCCCACCACGCCAACCGGTTGTGCTCGGGAACCGGCGCTGCGATCTTCGTCAAGGACGGTGACGAACTGGTCATCAGCGCGACGAGCGGCATGGAGGATGCGAAGGAACTCCTCGACCGCATCCCTATCGACCCCAGCTCGCCCGCCGGCGAATCGGTGATCACCTCGTCGATCGTCCACATCACCGACCTCGACCAGTTCGCCGACCGTTTCCCCAACTCCCCCGCCCGCCGCTCGGGTCGCCGGAGCGTTCTCTGCATCCCGATGATTCGCAACGATGCGCTGCTGGGAGTCGTCGCCTTCTCCCGGTTCGACCCGGGCGGGTACGGCGACGCGGAGATCTCATTGCTGAGGACCTTCACCGACCAGGCAGCGATCGCCGTCGACAATGCCCGCTTGCTCCGCGAGATCGAGGAGCGCAACAGCGACCTGGCCGAGTCGCTCGAACTCCAGACCGCGACGGCGAGCGTGCTGCGATTGATCAGCGATCACCCGGGCGATCTCGGAACGGTGCTCGACGGAGTCGTCGAACGGGCGATGGCGCTGTGCGACGCCACAGCGGGCTCGGTCATCCTCAGGCGCGCGGACACGATGCGCGTCGAGGCAGCGACCAACTGGGGTGATGTCAACGGGTTCGAATTCCCGGCTGCGTCGGCGCTGGTCCCGGAAGACTCGGCGACCGAACGCACTGCGGCGTTCATCACCGACTACCAGGTGACCGACACCTACGGCCCAGTTCAGGAAATCGGGCGCAGGGCCGGCATTCGCAGCGTCGTCAGCGTTCCGTTGCTCGGCGACTCCGGCTGGATCGGCAACATCAATCTTGCGAGGCACGACGTCAGACCATTCGACGACCGCGACGCAGAAGTGCTGATCGCATTCGCCGACCAGGCAGCCATCGCGATCGCCAATGCGCGGCTGTTCAACGACCTCGACTCAGCGCTCGAACGCCAGACCGCCATGACCGAGGTGCTCGATGCAGTCAGTACCGCGCGGCTCGATCTCCAGCCTGTCTTCGACACGGTGGCCTACCACGCCGATCGGCTGTGCAACGGCGCGGGCGCGATGGTGCTCGTGCGCGAGGGCGACGAGTTGGTACTGAGCGCCGTTGCGGGTCCGTCACCCGCCGCGGCCGATCGAATCGGAGCACCGGCGGTTGGTGTCGACGAAACGTCGATCACCGGTGCAGCCGTCATGCGCGGCGAGACCATCCACATCCGCGACTGGGACGACGAATCCGCCCAGATCTATGCCGAGTCGCCGGCGAGGCGGCTGGGCCACCCGAGCGCATTGGCAATCCCGATGATGCGAGGCGGCGTCGCGATCGGCGCCGTCGGATTCACGCGCGAGGCGCCAGGCGGCTACAGCACCGACGAGATCGCCCTGCTGGAGACGTTCGCCGACCAGGCCGCCATCGCCGTCGACAACGCCCGCCTGCTTCGCGAGATCGAGCAACGCAATGCCGAACTCTCAGAATCCCTGGAACTGCAGACAGCGACGTCGGAGATCCTGCAGCTGATCAGCGACAATCCGGGCAATCTGGACGCAGTCTTCGAGGGCATTGTCACCCAGGCGGCGCACCTGTGCGACGCCGAGATGGCCGGCATCATGCGTCGGGAGGGGGACGAATTCATCCTGATCCGCGGCAGCGACCATCGAGACCAGGCCGAGATCGGAATTCGGACGCCGGTGAGAGCGGGCGTCGACTACCGGGAACCCGCTTTCATCGACGACGTCGCCCTTCGTCATCCTGGATTGCCGACGGCCACCCGGAGCATGGTGTCGGTCGGGATGTTCGTCGACGACATCCATTTCGGCCAGATCAACGTGAATCGTCGCGAGGTCCGTCCGTTCGAGCCCCGACATGGCCGCATCGTCCAGGCGTTCGCCGAACAGGCCGCGATCGCCATCTCCAACGCGAACCTGTTCGCGCAACTCGAGGAGCAGACCCGCCTCGCCGAGGAGGCCAACGCTGCGAAGGGGTCGTTCCTGGCGACGATGAGCCACGAGATACGCACGCCGATGAACGCGGTGATCGGGATGAGCGGTCTCCTGCTCGACACCGACCTGCAACCCCGTCAGCGGGAGTTCGCCGAGATCATCCGCTCGAGCGGCGAGTCGCTGCTCGGGATCATCAACGACATCCTCGACTTCTCGAAGATCGACGCCGGCCGGCTGGAGCTGGAAGTCAACCCGTTCGACCTGCGCGCCTGCGTCGAATCGGCCTTCGACCTCATCACCGAACCAGCCGCCCGCAAGGGACTCGAGCTCGCCTTCCTGATCGACCCCGCAGTGCCCGAGGGGGTGGGCGGCGACGTCACCCGCTTGCGCCAGGTGATGGTCAACCTGCTCGCCAACGCGGTGAAGTTCACCGAAATCGGCGAGTGCGTGATGACCGTAGAACCCGGCGAGCGCCCGAACGAGATCCATCTCGCCGTGCGCGACACCGGCATCGGCATCCCCGCCGACCGGGCCCACAAGCTGTTCGAGGAGTTCAGCCAGCTCGACTCGTCGACCACGCGTAAGTACGGCGGCACCGGCCTCGGCCTCGCCGTCAGCAAGCGCCTCGCCGAACTGATGGGCGGCACGATGTGGGTCGAGAGCGTCGAGGGCGAGGGAGCCACATTCCACTTCACGATCGTCGCCGCGCCCGCGGACGTCCCCTCGCGTCGGGCCGCGGCCGGCATCCCCGCCGAGCTGACCGGCAAGCACGTACTCGTCGTCGACGACAACGCGATCAACCGGCGCATCCTCGACCTCCAGACCGAGGCGTGGGGCCTGCGCTGCCAGTCGTTCTCATCTGGCCCCGGCGCGCTGGTGAGCGTCGACGCGGGCGACCCGTACGACCTGGCGATCCTCGACATGCACATGCCCGAGATGGACGGCCTCGAACTCGCCAACCGCCTTCGCGCTCTTCGACCCGAGCTCCCGCTCGTGCTCTACACCTCGCTCGGCGGCGCCGAGGCGACCGACCCAGTGTTCTCGGCGGTGCTCGCCAAGCCGGTGAAGCAGTCGCAGCTGTTCGACATGTTGGTGTCGGTGCTGACCGACGCGATCTCGACCACCGCCGACCTTTCGCCCGCGGGCGACGGTAGCCCCGAGCAGAAGCTCGGTGAGCGGCATCCGTTGCGGATCCTGCTGGCCGAGGACAACACGGTCAACCAGCAGATCGCGATCCTCGTGCTCGAATCGATGGGCTACCGCGCCGACGTCGCCTCGAACGGCATGGAGGCACTCGAATCGGTGCGCGCACTGCCGTACGACCTCGTCTTGATGGACGTCCAGATGCCCGAGATGGACGGCCTCGAAGCCACCCGCCTTATCCGCGCCGAGAACGCCTCGCCCGATGGCACGCCCGGCAGCGTCCACATCGTGGCGATGACCGCCAACGCCATGCAGGGCGACCGCGAGGCCTGCATGGAAGCCGGAATGAACGGCTACCTCGCGAAGCCGATCCGGTCCGAGGAGCTCGCTGCCGCCCTCGCGGCGACGCTCCGACGATCGGATGCGGCCGGGGCGTCGCCGATCACCATCGATCAGGACGCCCTCGACCGACTCAGGGCAATCGCCCCCGACGAGGCTGCGTTCGGCCAGCTGATCACCTCGTTCGCGAGCAACGGCGCCAACACCCTCGCCCAGCTCGTCGACGCTGCGGGCGCCGGCAGCATCGCCGACGTCTTGCGATTCGCTCACACCCTCAAGTCGAACGCCGCCAGCTTCGGTGCCGTCGATCTCACCGACCGGTGCTCACAACTCGAAGCCCAGGCCCGACGCGACACCATCGATGATCTCGACGGCCAGGTGACGGCGATCGGCCGCGCGTTCGAGCAGGCCAGAGACGCACTCACCCGGCTCGGTGAGCCAGGATGAGTGACGTGTCCTCACGCACAGCGCCGGCCGCGGATACTCCCGCAACCGTGCTCGTCGTCGACGACGACCCCTTGAACCGCCAGCTGCTGTCGATGTCGATCGGCCACCTCGGCCACGCCGTGATCGAGGCCACCAACGGGCTCGAGGCGATCGAGATGCTCGGCACGCACACCGTCGACATCGTGCTGACCGACATCGAGATGCCCGAGATGGACGGCTATGGCCTCCTCCAACACCGCCACGGCGACGACCGGCTGCGGGCGATCCCGTTCATCGTGATCTCGGGCGTCGACGAGATGGCGTCGATCATCCGGTGCATCGGGCTCGGCGCCGAGGACTACCTCCCCAAACCGTTCGACCCGGTGCTGCTGCACGCTCGCCTCGGAGCGTCGCTCGACAAGAAGCGGATGACGGACGAACTCCAGCAGCTGAACGAGCACCTCGCCGAGCGGGTCGACGAGAAGGTCGCCGAGGTCGAACGGCTCAACAGCCTGCGACGCTTTGTCAGCCCTCAGCTCGCCGAGGCGCTGGCGGTCGGTGGCGACGACATCCTGGCCAGCCACCGCCGCGAGATCACCGCATTCTTCTGCGACCTCCGTGGGTTCACGGCGTTCTCCGAAACCGCTGAGCCCGAGGAGGTGATGGACGTCCTGCGCGAGTTCCATCACGCCGTCGGGCCGATGATCTTCGAGCACGAGGGAACGATCGCCCAGTTCACCGGCGACGGGTTGCTCGTGTTCTTCAACGACCCGGTGAAGCTCGACGACCCCGCATGGAACGCCACGCAACTCGCCGTGGCGATGCGCGATCGCACCGCCGTGCTGTCGACCGCGTGGCAGCGACGTGGGCACGACTTGGAACTCGGCATCGGGATCGCCGTCGGCTACGCGACGTGCGGTGAGATCGGCTTCGACGGGCGCACCGAGTACACGGCGATCGGCACTGTGGTGAACCTGTCGGCCCGCGTGTGCGCGATCGCCGCCGGCGGCCAGATCCTCGTGACCAACAAGGTATTCCTCGCTGTCGACGACCGTGTGGAGTCGACCCCCCTCGGCGACACCGATTTCAAGGGCCTTTCACGACCCGTCCCCATCCACGAGATCACCGCCCTCCGCTGAAGCGATCAATGCGCGAGGCGTGCCGCTTTCCGGAACAGCTCGCGCTCTGATCGGCTACGGGTCCGGGTGGGGACGGGGCCGGAGAAAGCCGTCACGCGCTCTGATCGAGATCAGGCGCCGAGGTCGGCGCGCAGGAAGTGGGCGCGGCACAGCAGTTCATAACGCACCGAATCGCCGAAGAGCCTCGACTCGCTCGGGTTCGTGTCGCCGACCATCACGGTGTCGCCCTCGTAGACGACGTCACCGTTGACGACGCGCGCGTTGTGGGTGGCGCGGGCGCCGCACCAGCATCGAGCCTCGACCTGCAGTGGCGTGTGCTCGTCGGCGATCTCCAGCATGCGCGCCGTTCCCTCGAACAGTCGGCCGCGGAAGTCGGTGAGCAGCCCGAACGCGTACACGTCGACGTCGAGTTCGTCGACGACCCGAGCGAGCTGGTCGCACTGGGCCGGCGTGTAGAACTGCACCTCGTCGCAGATCATGTAGTGGATCGGCCAGTAGCGCACGGCGAGTGCGTGCAGATCGAGGTCGGGGGCGACCTCGATGGCAGGAGCGGCGACGCCGAGCCGACTCGTGACCTGACGCCCCTCGCGGTCGAGCGTCGTGAGTAACAGACCGAAGAGTTCACGGTTGGACAGGTTGTGATGGATCTGCAGCGCCACGGTGCTCTTGCCCGAGCCCATGGTGCCGAAGCTGAATCGGAGCGACGCCATGTGAGCGCCCGACCCTATCCGCCGTCGCCCGCTGGCAGCGTCGACGGATCGGTCGAGAACGGATCAAACGACGGATCGACCTGCGCCGGCCCGTTGATCCCACCGAGTGTCGGCGGCTGCTCGTCGTCGTTGTCGTTGCCGTCCGACCCGCTACACGCAAGCAGCGCGAGCGACGCCGTGACACCCATCGCAATCGACCGTCGTCGCACCCGCCCGACTCTACGGCGAACGATTACATCAGGGGTCGGACCCGCGATGTAACAGCCGACCGATTACATCGCGGGTCTGACCCCTGTTGTAATTGGGACCATGGTCACTTTCGGTGCGCCGTCCCGCTGCGGAGCGGGGTTGGCCACTACGGTGGTCTCCGACAGGCCCGGCAACGGCGCCAGGGCTGAACTCCTTGGGGGAGACAACATGACGGACACGATCGACCGGCCAGCGGCCGATGACGACCACGTCCTCGACCATCTCATCGTGCGTTTCGCCGGTGACTCCGGCGACGGGATGCAACTCACGGGCGACCGCTTCACCTCGGTGAGCGCGGCGTTCGGCAACGATCTCTCCACCCTGCCCGACTTCCCGGCCGAGATCCGTGCGCCGGCCGGCACCGTGAACGGTGTTTCTGCGTTCCAGGTCAACATCGCCGACCACAAGATCACCACACCCGGCGACGAACCGAGCGTGCTCGTGGCGATGAACCCGGCGGCCCTCATGGCCGACCTCCACCGCCTCGAGCCGGGCGGCACCCTGATCGTCAACCAGGACGCCTTCGACGAGCGCAACCTCGAGAAAGCCGGCTATCGCAGCAACCCACTCGAAGACGACACCCTGGCCAACTACCGCGTGCTTCGCGTCCCGATGACCAGCCTGACCAAGGAGGTCTGCGCTCCGCTCGGCGTGAAGCCGCGCGACGCCGAACGCTCGAAGAACTTCTTCGCACTCGGGCTGGTCTCGTTCATGTTCACGCGGCCGATCGAGCCGACCATCGACTGGATCTCCGAGAAGTTCGGCACCAACGAACAGGTCGAAGCCGCGAACAAGGCGTCGTTCCTCGCTGGCTACAACTTCGGCGAGACCACCGAAGCCGTCGGTCATCGCTACGAGGTCCGTCCGGCGAAACTTCCCGCCGGGGAGTACACGAGCATCACCGGCAACACCGCGCTCGCCTGGGGCATCGTGGCCGCCGGGCAACTCGCCAAGCTGCCGATCACGCTCGGCTCGTACCCGATCACCCCGGCGTCCGACATCCTCCACGAACTGTCGAAGCACAAGCATTTCGGCATTCGCACGGTCCAGGCCGAAGACGAGATCGCCGCCATCGGGATGGCGCTCGGCGCCGCCTTCGCCGGGCATCTCGGCGTCACGACCACCAGCGGCCCCGGTATTGCGCTGAAGAGTGAGACGACGTCACTGGCCATCTCGATCGAGCTGCCGCTGTTGATCGTCGACATCCAGCGCGGCGGCCCGTCGACGGGGCTGCCGACCAAGACCGAGGCATCCGATCTCAACATCGCGCTCTACGGTCGCCACGGCGAAGCGCCGCTGCCGATCGTGGCGGCGTACACGCCGGCGCAGTGCTTCCACGCCGCGATCGAGGCGATCCGGATCGCCCTGAAGTACCGCACGCCGGTGATCCTGCTGTCCGACGGCTACCTCGCCAATGGCTCCGAGTCGTGGAACCTGCCGTCGATCGAGTCGTTGCCCGACATCTCGGTGCCGTTCACGACCGCACCCAACCACGTCGACGACGACGGCAACGAGGTGTTCTGGCCGTACCTCCGCGACGAGACGACGCTCGCCCGCCCGTGGGCGATCCCGGGTACGCCCGGCCTGATGCACCGCGTCGGGGGCCTCGAGAAGGCCGACGGCACGGGCAACATCGACTACACGCCCGACAACCACGAGAAGATGGTGCACCTCCGTGCCGCCAAGATCGCGGCGATCGCAGCCGACATCCCGCCGACGGAGATCAACGG
>JBGTCW010000251.1:0-5482 GCA_041748635.1 Ilumatobacteraceae bacterium
GGACACCGTTCTCGACTGGGAGTTGCCCGATGCGAAGTGGTTCGTCGGCGGCCAACTCAACGTGGCGTACAACTGCCTCGACCGTCACGTGCTCGCCGGCAAGGGCGACAAGGTCGCCATCCACTGGGAAGGTGAGCCGGGTGACACCCGCACGATCACGTATCAGCAGTTGCTCGACGAGGTCAGCCAGTTCGCCAACGTGCTCAAGGATCTCGGCGTCGAGCGCGGTGATCGCGTCAACATCTATCTGCCGATGGTGCCGGAGGCCGCCGTGGCGATGCTCGCATGCGCCCGGATCGGCGCTGCGCACAGCGTTGTGTTCGGCGGGTTCTCGTCACAGTCGCTGGCCGACCGCATCAACGACGCCGAGGCGAAGGTGCTGATCACCGCCGACGGTGGCTACCGGCGCGGTGAGGTGTTCGCCCTCAAGCCGGCCGCCGACGAGGCGTGCGCCGACACCCCGACCATCGAACACGTCGTGGTGGTCAAGCGCGGCGGCAACGACGTCGACATGGTCGAGGGTCGCGATCACTGGTACCACGAGCTGATGGAAGGTGCGTCCGCCGACTGTCCAGCCGAACCGATGGACTCCGAACAGCTGCTGTTCCTGCTCTACACGTCGGGCACGACGGGCAAGCCGAAGGGCATCATGCACACCTCGGGCGGCTACCTCACCCACGTGACCTACACCCACAGGTACGTGTTCGACCTCCACGCCGACACCGACGTGTTCTGGTGCACCGCCGACGTCGGCTGGATCACCGGGCACAGCTACATCGTGTACGGACCGCTCTCCAACGGCGCCACGCAGGTGATGTACGAGGGAGTGCCCAACCACCCCGACAACGACCGCTTCTGGGAGATCATCGAAAAGTACGGCGTGACGATCTTCTACACCGCGCCCACGGCGATCCGCACGTTCATGAAGTGGGGCGCTGCGGAGCCGGCCAAGCACGACCTGTCGTCGCTGCGGCTCCTCGGTTCCGTCGGCGAGCCGATCAACCCCGAAGCGTGGATGTGGTACCAGGAGCACATCGGCGGTGGACGCTGCCCGATCGTCGACACGTGGTGGCAGACCGAGACCGGCGGCATCATGATCAGCCCGCTCCCTGGCGCCACCACCACGAAGCCCGGCTCGGCGACGTTCCCACTTCCCGGCGTGACGGCAGAGCTGATCGACGACGACGCCAACCGCGTCGACGTCGGCGGTGGATACCTCACGCTCACTCGCCCGTGGCCCGGCATGCTGCGCGGCATCTGGGGTGACCCGGAACGGTTCCACGAGACGTACTGGGCGCGCTTCGAGGGTCGATACTTCGCCGGCGACGGCGCCAAGCTCGACGACGAGGGCTACCTGTGGTTGCTCGGACGGGTCGACGACGTGATGAACATCTCCGGTCACCGCATTTCGACGACCGAGGTCGAATCGGCGTTGGTGTCGCATCCCGCCGTGGCCGAAGCGGCAGTCGTCGGGGCGACGGACGCGACGACCGGCCAGGCGATCATCGCCTACGTGATCCTGCGCGGCGGAGAGGACGTCGACGCCGAAGTCCTGCGGTCGCACGTCGCTGCAGAGATCGGCGCGATCGCGAAGCCGAAGCAGATCTACATCACGCCGGATCTGCCGAAGACCCGCTCGGGCAAGATCATGCGGCGCCTGCTGCGCGACGTCGCAGAGGGCCGCAACATCGGCGACACCACCACGCTCGCCGATGCGTCGATCGTCGACGAATTGCAGGCCAAGGCCGCGGCCAGCGCCGACGACTGACGTTACGTTCGGGGTGATCGGATGCGCTCAAGCGCAACGGCTCGCGTGCCGATGAAGCAGCATGGCCCCGCCTGCCGGTTCCCGCGCCCGACGCATTCCCACCATCTCATGGGACTCGGTCGTCGACGCGCCCCCGATCGTCAGCGCCGAACCGATCGAAACGACCGACACCGCCTCGACCGAGACCGCCTCGACCGAGACCGCCTCAACCTCGAGCCCGTCGATCGGGTCATCCTTCATGGGCGGCGTCGATCTGGCGCCGTTGAGGCTTGACCTCAACGCCCCCGTGGCAGTGGCGCCACAGCCCGCTCCAGCGCCGACTCCGACTCCGTCGATCGACGAGGAGCGCAGCGCCGAACCGCAGGAACCTGTCACGGTCCGCACGACCCCGCCCGCGGTGATCGTGCCGGCTCTCGGCGACGTCACCTCAGGTCCGGATCTCCTCACGCCTGCTCCCGCCACCGATGAGGTGCCGGAGATCCAGGAGGCGACGCCGCACCTGGCGTCGAGTGCTCCGCAGTTGCCGTTCGTGCCCGCACCGGTCCAGCCCGTGCCGATGGTGTCGTCGTATCAGTTCGACGTCGCTCCGGTGGCCCTGCCCCAGACGCAGCGACCTCGCCGCAGCAACAAGGGCGGTGGAACGAAGCTCGTCGTCACGTTGATCCTGCTCGCCGGTCTCGTCGCGGCTGGTGTGGTGTACGGGCAGCCGTATCTCTTCCCCAGCGGCTGGGACGACGCGGCGGCGCCGTATGCCGAGGCGGTCGAGACGGTTCGCGGCGTCGGCATCGCCGAGCCGGTGGAGATCATCGCCGAGCCCTCGTCGGAGTTCGGTAGCCGTTTGGTGCAGCAGCTCGCAGCGACCTCGCCGGAGGAGCTCGCTCAGTGGCGGGCGCTCGGCCTTGCTTCGGGCGGCGTCGACGACGCGACGCTGGCTCGGCAGCTGAGCGGCTGGCAGGACGTCGTCTATTCGGGCGACACCCAGCAGATCCACCACGACCTCGGTGTGGCAGGAGCCGAGCTCGACGCCCAACTGGTTCTGGCGATGGCGGCGGCTGCACTCGATCAGGAGTTCGGGTGGTCGGCAACGCAATCGCAACGCACCCTGGATGCGGCGGCAGCGACCTCCGCCGAGGTGCTCCGTCAAGCCCGCGAGATCCAAGCGGCCTCGACCTTCAACGCCACGATCGCCGCTGCACCGACCGAGCGGATCGACGCGCTCCCGCCGGTGATCGGCTATCAGCTGCTCGCTCCGCACGTGTTCGTCGAGTTCGCCGAGGTGAACGCAGACTCTGACACCAACGCAGACACCAACGCGCTGGCGGATCTCGTATCGCTCGGCCCGCTGGGCGACGAGGTGCCGGCGCTGGCACCTGCGCCGACCCTTGCCGACGGCGACGTCGTCGTCGGCTCGCCGACCGCCGAGGATCGGTCGTTCTGGTTCCTCGTGTTCGCCAGTCGACTCGATGCAGCAGCGGCATTCGCCGCGAGCGAGGCGATCGTCGAGAACTCGCTGACGAACGCCACTCGGGGCACGACCTCGTGCGTGTACGCGACGTTCTCCGGGAGTGGCGTCGACGAAACCGGAGTACTCCGAACTGCCCTCACCGACTGGGCCGCACTGGCCCCACCCGAGTCTGGTGCCACGTTCGCCACACTCCCGGATGGCTCGCTGCAACTGTCGTCGTGTGATCCCGGTGCCGGTGTTGTTGCACCCGTGCGAACCGGTGTGGTCGCCGAGTTGGTGGCGTTCCGGTCGCTCGAACTCGCCACGGCTGCGGCGGTTGCGGGTCAGGGTGGCGGCGACGCTGAGTTCGCCTACGTGTGGAACCTGATCGCTGTCTCGAACATGCCGAGCGATGTGGCCGCCATTGCGGCTGGCAGTGCGCCGAACGAGATCGCCCGAGCGGCGATCGACTCGGTGGACGCGTTCTACAGCCTCGCCGGCTGATCGGCGAGCCGCGATCAGTCGCGGAAGTTCTGGAACTGCAGTGGGATGCCGACGTCCTCGGCCTTGAGCATGGCGATCACGTCCTGGAGGGCGTCGCGCTTCTTCGCCGTCACCCTGATCGATTCACCCTGCGTCTGACTCGAGGTGCCCTTCGGGGCGTTCTCCTTGATCAGCTTGTTGATCTCCTTGGCCTTGTCCGAGGAGATCCCCACCTTGATCGTGACCACCTGGCGGACGGTGTTCTGCGTGGCATCCTGGACGTCGCCGTAGTCGACACCTCGCAGCGAGACGCCTCGCTTGACGAGCTTCTCCTCCAACACGGTGCGCAGCGCATCGAGGCGGTCGCGGCTGACAGTGGCGAGCGTGATGACCATCTCGTTCTGTTCGATCGTCGAGTTGGTGTTCTTGAAGTCGAAGCGGGTCGCGATCTCTCGCTGGGCTTGATCGACGGCGTTGCGGACTTCTTGCGCATCGACTTCGGAGACGACATCGAAGGTGGGCATGGCCCCAGGGTATCGAACGGGTGTGGGCGTGGCGCTCGACCTGTACGCTGCGACCGCTCAACCGATGGGTCGGTGCCCGAGCGGCCAAAGGGAGCAGACTGTAAATCTGCCGGCATTGCCTTCGAAGGTTCAAATCCTTCCCGGCCCACCACACGACGAACGCCGGTGCATGGCACCGGCGTTCGTCGTTCTCGACTAGAGCATCAACTGCATCACGGCGACGTCGAGCCAGCGGTTGAACTTGCGTCCGACTTCGCGTTCGATGCCGACCAACTGGAAACCACAGGCTTCGTGCAGGGCCCGCGACGCGGTGCTGCTCGCCTCGATCCGGGCCATGACCGAGTGGAAACCCGAGTCGGCGGCGATGCCGATCACGTGCTCCATCAGGCTCCGTCCGATGCCGAGACGTGGGTGGTCACGCGACACGTACACCGAGTCCTCCACCGTCGTCCGGTACGCCGCCCGCTCCTTGTACGGCGACAACGACGCGAAACCAACCACCTCGTCGTCGATCATCGCAACGACGGCCGAGAAGGCTCCGGAGCGCTCCGCGATCCAGCGTCGCTGCTCGTCGAGCGTGCGGGACACGAGATCGAAGGTGCTCGTGTGGTTCTGGACCTCGACGTTGTAGATCGCCATGATCGCCGGGGCGTCCTCGAGCGTTGCGAGGCGCACGGCAACCGCCGGTGGATCTGAGTTCGTGGAAACGGACTGCGGCGTCGACACGACGGTCGAGAGTAGTGCTGTGGGCGGCAATCGGCGCGGTGGTTGTCCCTGCCCCGCCGGTACACTCCCCCGCTTGGTCGCGGCCCTGCCGTGCCCCGAAGGGTGCCCCGGGTACCGCTACAAACGGTGCTCGCACCTGTCAAGAACGCCCTCTTAGCTCAGTCGGTAGAGCACAGCCATGGTATGGCTGGTGTCGTGGGTTCGATTCCCACAGTGGGCTCGACCAAGTGGTCGAGCAACCGCTCGGTCACGAGCCAAACCCCTGGCGGCGTAGCTCAGTTGGTCAGAGCATCCGGCTCATAATCGGAAGGTCATCGGTTCAAGTCCGATCGCCGCTACAACAATCAACCAGACATCATCCAGCAACGGATATCACCTCAGGAGTCGAGGACAGCAATGAGCAAGAAGAAGTTCGAGCGCAACAAGCCGCATGTGAATATCGGCACGATGGGTCATATCGATCATGGTAAGACGACGTTGACGGCGGCGATTTCGAAGACGTTGTCGGAGCGTGGGTTGGCTGAGTTCACCGATTTC
>JBGTCW010000252.1:0-2338 GCA_041748635.1 Ilumatobacteraceae bacterium
TGGCGCACGACGTGGTCCGACGTCGAACCCATGATCGCCCGGCGGATGCCGCTGCGGCCGTGCGTGCCGAGCACGACGACGCTCGCCGGCAGTTCCTCGGCGAGGCGACAGATCTCGTGGCCGGGGTCGCCGAGCACCACCATCGTGTCGACGTCACCGAGCCCGAGTTCGCGCACGGTCTCGTCGATCTGCGCCTGCGCCGCGGCGCGCTGCGCCTCGACCAGGTCGTTCTTCTCGTCGTAGGTCATGACGCCACCAGCGAAACCAGTGCCCGTCACGAGCGTCGGATCGATCGGCGAGGCCACCGACATGACGACGATTCGGTCGGGGGTGTCGAGGAGGTCGAGCCCCTGGCGGATCGCGCCGAGCGCGAGCTCGGAGCCGTCGGTGCAGAGCAGTGCGATGGAAGCAGCCATGGGTCGAGTCTCGCGCCTGCGACTTGGCCGCGCCAGGGTCATGCGGCTCTGCAAGAGTAGAGCCCATGAACGACGTCGCTCTCGGCATCATTGCGATCCTGACCGGTGCAGTCTTCTGCTTTCGCGGCTACTTCGCCATGCGGCTCGTGATCCCGGTGTGGGGCGCGTTCGCCGGATTCATGCTGGGTGCCGGGATCGTGTCCGGCGACGCTGGCTTTCTCGGCAATGCACTCGGGTGGTTGGTGGGCCTCGCCGTGGCGATCGTGTTCGGCGTGATCGCCTACCTGTACTACGAGGTGTCGGTGATCATCGGCATGATGGCGATCGGCTTCGCGCTCGGCACCAGCTTGATGGTGGCGCTCGGCGTCGACTGGTCGTGGCTCGTCGTGCTGAGCGGCGTGGTGCTCGCCGCAGCGTTGGCGTTCGTGGCGATCGTCGGAGATGTGCCGATGGTGCTGCTGACCGTGCTCACCGCGCTGGCCGGCGCCGGCACGATCGTCGCCGGACTAATGCTGTTGGTCGGCACGATCGATGTCGAGGACTTCGACATCGGTGCCACCACGGAGACGGCGGCCGACAACCCCTGGTGGTTCGTGATCTACGGCGGCTTGGTCGTGGGCGGCATCATCGCGCAGTTCACCGACACCGATCGTCGGCGCACAACGCTGCGCGAAGCATGGGCCACCGGCGTGAGCTCGACACGGTCCACCTCCGCCACGTGACGGACACCGAGCGGTGAGCACGGAGACCTCGGACTGCGAGGTCCGCGACGACTGGCTGCTCGAACAGGACGTCAACGCCTGGAGCTCGCTCGCCTACGTCGCCGCCGGGCTCGTGCTGGCGTGGCAGGTCCACCGGTTGCGGTTGCCGCGCGCGGTGTACGGCCTTGCCGCGATCGCTGCGGTCGAAGGGATCGGAAGCCTCCTCTACCACGGGGGCGACACCGGCATCGGCCAGTTCCTCCACGACGTTCCACTGATCGGTGCGCTGGCCTTCGTCGCTGGTTGGCACGTCGGTCGGCTGCGCGGTCGCAGCGACGCCGGATCGTTGATCGGGCTGGCGGTGGGGCTGGTCGTGTCGGCAACGGTGTGGGCTGTCGCGCCAGACGCCACCAACATCGCCGTCGGAGTGACCGTCGCGGTCATCGTGGTCGCCTCGCTGCTCGCACGTCGCCGATCGATGACGGCCGTGTGGTCGTGGCCGCTGCTCGCGTTGGGTGCCGTGGCCATTGCGATCTGGGCGCTCGGCACACCGGACAGCCCGCTGTGTGACGCCGAGTCGTGGCTCCAGCCCCACGGGTTGTGGCACGTGCTGACCGCCGTGCTCTCACTGGCCTGGGTCGATCGTGCATACGCCGCCGACGACCCCGATCGGGCACCGAGACTGTTTCGGCGGTTCACCGATCGCACCATCGGCCTGGTGGCCCGCGGACTCGTGCTCGCTTTCCACCGATCGGTCGACGTGCGCGGTCGCGACCGACTACCGACGGATCGACCGGTGCTGATCGTGGCGAATCACGGCAACGGGTTCGTCGACCCGGTGGTGGTCGCCGGCGTGCTCGGGCGACTCCCCCGATTCTTGGGCAAGGCCGCGCTGTGGAAGGTGATCGTGGCCCGCCCGTTCCTGTCGCTCGCCGGTGTGCTTCCGGTCTACCGCAGCGGTGATGGCGACCGTGCGAGCGACAACGCGTCGGTGTTCGAGGCGTGCCATCACGAGCTCGCTCAGGGGGCCACCGTCGCCATCTTCCCCGAGGGAACCACCGGCGATCGCGCCGGGCTCGACCGGGTCAAGTCCGGCGCGGCGCGCATTGCGCTCGGGGCGCTGCCGACGGCGCCGGGCGTCGTGATCGTGCCGATCGGGATGGCCTTCGAGAGCACGGTCGAGACACGCAGCCGGGCCGTCGTGATGTTCGGCGAGCCCAT
>JBGTCW010000253.1:0-5204 GCA_041748635.1 Ilumatobacteraceae bacterium
GCCGGAGCTGCTCCTCCATGCGTTGACGCTCGGAGATGTCCCGCAATGCGACCAGCCACGCCAGGACGTCGCCCCACGCGGTGTCGGTCACACTCATCTCCGCCGAGACCGATGTGCCGTCGGCCCGGAGGAGATCGACGATGGTCTTGCCGCTGGTGACCGGGATACCGAACGGACGGCCGACCAACTCGCCGGATCCCAGGGTGAACAGCCGATCAGCGCTCGGGTTCGCGTAGCGGACGAGTCCATCGTGACCGACGATGAGCACACCATCAGCCAGGCTGTCGATCATGTCGCGGTACCGCTGCTCACTGCGGCGCAAACTGCCCAGGAGGTCCTGTTGTCGGAGCTGGGCACGCACCCGCGCCACGAGCTCGTCGTTGTCGATCGGACGAACGATGTATGCGTCTGCACCGGAGTTCAGCCCGCTCGTGCGGTCGGGGATGCTCGTGCGCATCGACGACAGCATCATCACGGCCGTCTCGTCGAGGTCGCGCCGTGAGCGGACGCGTCGGAGCACATCGAAACCGGACCCGTCGGGCAGGACGACGTCGAGCAACACGACCCGCGGATGCAACCTGCTGACCAGATCCCAGGCGGTCACGGCGTCGCTGGCGCCGACGACCTCCAACCCGTCGCGTTCAAGGATCCGAATCGTGGACAGTCGGGCGTCTTCGTTGTCGTCCACCACAACAACGTCGGGCGCCAGAATGTCGGGGACCAGGGCGTCGGGACGCTCCATCACGGTCACCTCAATCACCGGCGCTGTCGCGGAGCGGCCCGACGTGGCCGCTGATGATGCCCGTGAACCGCTGGAACGGGTCGCCGATCCGCAGACCAGTGTCATCGATCAGGAACTCCCTGATGCTGCGGTCGTGCTGCGAGCCGCGCATTTTCAACACGGTGATCGCGCGCCGCATCTGGCCCTCGACCTCGACGTACCGCAGGAGGATGATCGAGTCGGTGGTGGTCGAGACGTGGGCGTCGGTGACCGAATCGCCGCCCAGCAGGCTCGGTGTGGTGGTCGTCAGGAGCGATGCGATCTTGCGCTCCTTCAGGAACGAGGTCAGCGCGATCGCGAACTCCCGGAACCCGCGCTCGGTCGACACCCGGTCGAGCGCCGACAGACTGTCGATTGCGATCCGATCCGGCCCGAATACGTCGATCTGCGCCTTGATGGCCACGAGGTGGTCTTCCAGACTGTCTGCTTCCGGATAGCGCGAAATGATCCGTAGCTGCCCGCTGTCCTCGTACGACCTCAGGTCGATCCCCCAGCTCGAGGCATTGCGGACCAGCTGGGAATGGCTCTCCTCGAACGCGAACATCAGGCACCGGTGGGCCTGGTCGGCTCCGTTGGCCACGAACTTCGTCGCCATCAGCGTCTTGCCCGTGCCGGTGGCGCCGGAGACGAGGACGACGGAGTCACGGTAGAAGCCGCCGCCACACATGAGGTCGAGTTCGTCGTTGCCGGACGAGATGCGCACCGTGGTCGAGTCGTGGTCGAGCATCATCGCCGAGAGCGGAATCACGACGAAGCCGGTATCGGACGCGTCGACGTCGCCTCCGATCAGGGTGAAGGGGAACTCGCCTTTGCGGTGCCCGGCGCCTCGCATCTTGAGGATCTCGATCGTGCGGCGGCGACGCTCGGCGGCGAGCGTGTTGCGAAGGACGATGACGTTGTCGGCAACGAACTCCTCGACGCCGAACCGTGCGACGCCGCCGTGCTCCTCGAGCCGTTCGGCGGTGATCAGCGACGTCACCCCCATCTGCTTCACCCGGGTCACGATCCGCGCCAACTCGCGCCGAGCAGACGCGCCACTGTCGTAGCGGTCGAAGATCGACCCGAGCGAGTCGATCGAGAGCCGGACAGCGGCCGTCTTCGAGACCGCGTGGCCGACACGTGCGAGCAGACCGCTGAAGTCGAAGTGTCCGATGACGGTCTCGGCGCCGGACGGCTCGGGCGACGCGTCGACGAAGGTGAGCAGACCATCACGCTCGTACTCCTCGATCCGCCAGCCGAAGGCCGCCACGTTGGCGCGGATGTCGTCCGGGGTCTCCTCGAACGTCACGAACACGCCGGGCTGGCCGTAGTGCTCGATACCCGACACGAGGAACTGCACGGCGAGCACGGTCTTGCCACAGCCGGCCGAGCCGGCGACCAGCGTGGTCCGACCGGTCGGCAGGCCCCCGTCGGTGATGTGGTCGAGCCCGGCCACGCCGGTTGAGAGCTTCTCCATCAGAGTGCTTGCTCGGATCGGGGAACAGCGCCGTCGTCGTGACGATCCATCGGTTCGTCCAGGTGGAGAAGATCGAGGCCCATCAGCACCTGCTCGGCGTCGGCGAGATGCCCGATCACACGACGCACCGGACGAGGGAGCTGCTTGATCAACGTCGGGGTGGCCAGGATGCGCTCCTGCTCGGCCAACTCGGGATGCTCCGCGACGTCGATCACCTCGATGGTGTACTGGCCGGCGAACTCCTGCTCGCAGATCCGCTCGAGGGTAGCGATCGTTCGACGCGTCGTGGGCGACTGGCCGCTCACGAAGAGGCGGAGCAGGTACTGAGTCATCGATTTCCCCCCACGCTATACCGTTTCCTCAGGTCGTCGGGGGGTTTGCGAGTTGAGCGTCGATCTCCCGAACCAGTCGAGCGCCGTGGCGCAGACGCATGACCAGCTCGGTCGGAAGGCGCAGGTTGAATTCGATCACCTCGGCCATGACCTCGAGGTTCACCACCAGACCGTCGAGCGGGAAGTCCCGGCTGCTGAGCACGTCGGCCAGCCAGCGCAGCTCGCGCTCGAGGCTGCCGTAACCGGCAACGTCGTCGATCGCCCACTGCAACAGGTACGCGGTGTCATGGGCGTGCCAACGACGAGCCAGCAGTTCGGGAACGTTCCCGTGCGGATGTCCCTCTGCGAAATACCGATGAGCGACGATGTCGATGATCGGTGCGAAGTCCACGACCTCGCCAGCGAGCGTGGCGTGCGCGGGAGGGGCGGTGGCGCCGACGGTGCTCACTCGGCGACCACCTCGTACTCGGCGTGGTCGAGCTCGGTGACCCCCGAGAGGTCGTGGAGGTGCTCGACCCGTTCGGGGTGGATCGCCGACTCGAGCGCTGGATCGATACGTCCGTGCGACGCGCGGTGGGCATCGCTGCGCATGTACGCCGCGAACGCCGGCCGGTCACGCCAACGACTCACCATCAGCACCTCGGTCGCATCTCGATCCGATTGCAGTACCTGGAGGTCGACGAACCCGTCGACCTGATCGACGAGACGAGCTCGACCGCGGAACGCCTCGACCAGTTGGTCGGCTGCGGTCGCGTCGACCCGCAGCCGGGAGATGGAGACATACACGCTGCTAGACTAGTGCGAGGCACGCACGCAGATCGTGCCCACACCATCGAGGCATCATGGACGACACTCGCGCAACCACGGATGACCTCGGTCGCCTCGAACGGCAGTACGTCGATCTGTTGCTCGCCGGAGAACGCCATCGGGCCGCCGACCTCGTGGTCGCTCACGCTGACGCCGGAGTGTCTGTCAAGGACCTCTATCTGCAGGTGTTCGCGCCCGCACAGGTGGAGATCGGGCAACGTTGGCAGCGCAACGAGATCACCGTCGCCCACGAGCACTACTGCACCGCGGCGACGCAGCTCATCATGTCGATGTTGTACCCGCGCATGTTCCGTGGCGAGCGCAACGGTCGGCGTCTGGTCGCAGCCACGGTCGCCGGAAACCTGCACGAGATCGGCGCCCGCATGGTGGCCGACTTCTTCGAGTTCGACGGATGGGACACCTACTTCACCGGTGCCGACACACCATTGCGGGCTGTGGTGGCATCCGTGGCCGAGCGCGAGGCCCACGTGGTCGCCCTGTCGGCGACCTTGTCGCAACACGTCGCCGGGCTCGCCGATCTCATCGCTGCGCTCAGGGCGGAACCGGCTACTGCCGACGTCCTGGTTCTCGTCGGTGGACGGCCGTTCCGATACGACACTGAGCTGTGGCAGCGGATTGGGGCCGATGGAACCGCAACCGACGCGCAGGGAGCGGTCGATCTCGCCACGGCGATGCTGAGCACGACGTGACCGACCGCACCAGGCTGCCCGGTGCCGGCGGGGTTGCGCTGGTCACCGATCTGTCGGGCAACGTCATCGAGGTGCTCCGCGACGACATCGGTCTGCTCGAGCCCACCGAAGCAGTCACGTGCCTCACCGCTGTCGTCGAGGCCAACTCGGTCGCCAAACTCTTCGACTTCCTCGCAGCGAGCATCGCCGACGGTGCGACGTTCGCATGGGAGATCCCGGTTCCGGGCCATGGCGAGGGACGTCCACTTCGTTTCTCCGCGGTGAGCGACGGCGAGCGGCTGTGGGTGTCGATCGCCACCGATCACGGCGATGCGGAGCACCTCACCGGCGAGATGTTGCGGATCAACAACGAACAGGTCAACACGTACCGCTCGCATCTGAAGGACGCTGTCACGGGCGGGTTGTCGATCGACGAGCTGGACGAGTTCACCCGACTCAACAACGACCTGGCCAACCTCCAGCGCGAGCTCGCGAAGACCAACGGCCAGCTCGCCGCATCGAACGCCAAGAAGGACGAGTTCCTCGGCATCGCCGCCCATGAGCTGCGGTCGCCGCTCGGTGTGATCTCGACGTACGCGCAGTTCCTCGACGACGAGGGTGACTTCGACGACGAGCAGCGGCGGATGATCGCCACCATCCGCCGCACGATCATCACGATGCGTCAGCTCGTCGACGAGCTCCTCGACGTCGCGACGATCGAGGCCGGGCGACTCGAACTCGACCGGGCGCCGGTGGATCTGTCCGATGTGGTGGCCGAGGTGGTCGAACGCCACGCCCCGCTCGCAAGCCGCAAGTCCGTCCACCTCGCCACGTCGACACCTGTCGAACCGGTGATTGCCGCGGTCGACCGGGCGAAGCTCATCCAGGTGCTCGACAACCTGGTCACCAACGCCATCAAGTTCTCCCACCCCGAGGGGGCGGTGACCATCGGCGCCACACGGTCGACCGAGGGTGATCCCACCGCAGAGTTGACCGTCACCGACGAGGGGATCGGCATTCCCGAGGTGGCCGTGGCGGCGCTCTTCGACCCGTTCAGCGGGTCGCGTGCGGGGACCGGCGGCGAACGCGGCACCGGCCTCGGCCTGGCGATCGTGAAGCGCATCGTGGAAGGCCACGGC
>JBGTCW010000254.1:0-1851 GCA_041748635.1 Ilumatobacteraceae bacterium
GACCGGGAGGTGGCGCCAGTTGGGCAGCAGCGCCTCGCCATCGGGGCGGAACAGCCGGCCGAGGTTCGTGGCGTGGTGGAGCGAGGAGTAGAAGTCGACGTAGTCGCCGACGGCGACGGGCAGCTGCATCGTCAGTTCGTCGAGCGGCACCAGGTACGGCGTCAGCTGGACCTGGTAGCGCCGCTCGGTGAACAGCTCGGTCAGGCGCTCGCGCAGCGTTGCGTGGGCGACCCTGCCGGCAGCGGCGAACCCGTTGAGCGTGCCGCCCGCATCGAGCAGGCCGTACTCGGCGGGCGAATCGTCGAGGAATCCGGTGCCGACCGCCTCGGCGAGGTCGAGTGCGCTGTCGCCGATCGCGACGAATGCCCCGACGGTGCCGTCGATGCGCCGGCCGATCCCGAACGGCAGGTTGTGCAACGGGAACGGCGATCCTTCCGGAATCTCGACCCACGTGTCTGTCGTCCGGGTGTCATTCATGGCGGAGCCCGTCGAGTTGGTCGGCATGTTCGCGGTAGTGCCCGGTGACGAAGTGCCGGAGGAAGGGCCAGAGGTCCATCTCGCCCAGCGTCTCATGCAGCCCGCGTCGCGACCAGTCCGTCGATGTCAGCTCGGCGAGGTCCGCCCGGAAGGCGGCGATGTCGCGCTGGACGATCGCGACCAGTTCGGCAACCGGCGTGGCGCGGTGGGCCTCGATCATGGCGATGCGGTGCGGATCGCGCTTCGTGCGCCCGAACGGCACCGGTCCGACGTCGTCGGCATCGACGATCAGGCGGAGTTCGCGTCGCCAGTAGGCGCCGAACTCGGCGAGGTGGGCCCACACCTGCCCCTCCTCCCACTGCTCGCCGGTCGCGTCGTCGGGAGCGGTGAGACCGGACCTGCCGGACTCCTCGACGTGCCGCTCAGCATGGGCTCGGAGCCGGTCGAGCACGTCGTTCAGCCGACGTAGCTCGCCGGCGATGCGCACGGCGAGGTCGCCGGTCGGCAACTGCCACACGTCGGGATCGACGTCGACAGCCATCTTGGCGAAGGCGTCGAGGAACCGGTCGTCGGCGGCGCGGTCGGCGACGGTGACGCGGATGCCGACGTCGGCGAACACGCGGGTGACCACGCCGAGACGTTCCAGGGCGACGCCGATGTCGGCCGATGCCCGACCGGCGGGAAGCCACACGAAGTTGCCCTGCGGCTCGGGCACCATCCATCCGGACTGGCGGAGTGTGGCCACGACGCGGGTGCGTTCGGCGACGACGCCGTCGACCCGCTCGCGCATCTCGTCGGCGGCGACAAGGCTCGCGAGCGCGGCAGTCTGAGCGAGACCGTTGACGACGAACGGCACGAGCGTGCGATCGAGCACGTCGATCACGTCGGGTCGGGCGATCGCGTAGCCGACGCGCAAAGACGCCAGTGCATGCGCCTTGGAGAAGGTTCGCAGCAGCACGACGTTCGAGAAGCGCTCGACGAGTTCCGTCGAGTCGCCGACGCGGGCGTCGGTGACGAACTCGGCGTAGGCCTCGTCGATCACCACGAGGCACGACTCGGGAACGCGGGTGGCGAACTCGGCGAGTTCGTCGGTTCCCAACACGGTGCCGGTGGGATTGTTCGGGTTGGCGATCAGGACGAGGCGCGTGTCGTCGTCGATCACGTCGGCGAGCAGGTCGAGATCGAACGTCTGGCGGCGCAGCGACGGACGGATCTGGTCACCGTCGACGAGTGCAGCGAACAGCGGGTACGCCTCGAACGACGGCCAGCAGAACGCGACGCCCGCTCCCCGCTCGACGTACGACAGCGCCAACTGCTGCAGCAGGCCGACCGATCCCGCGCCCACCGCAACGTGATCGGCGCCGATCCCGAGCG
>JBGTCW010000255.1:0-3356 GCA_041748635.1 Ilumatobacteraceae bacterium
CCGAGCCACGCCCGGGCCGTGCCGTGGCACCGGTGGTCGGTTCGGCGCCCGTGGCGGAGCGCCGGTTGTGTTCGGTGTTGTTCGTCGATCTGGTGGGGTTCACGTCGGTGTCGGAGGTGCGTGATGCCGAGGACGTTCGTGAGCTGCTGAGCAGCTATTTCGAGGTGGCGTCGACGATCGTCGGTCGGTACGGCGGCACGATCGAGAAGTTCATCGGCGACGCGGTGATGGCGGTGTGGGGCTCGCCGGTGGCCACCGAGGAGGATTCCGAGCGTGCGGTGCGTGCAGCGCTCGACCTGGTCGAGGCGGTTGGCGAACTCGGCGTCGGTGCGGGTGTCGTCGGTCTCGCGGCGCGTGCCGGGGTCCTCACCGGTGAGGTGGCGGTGACGATCGGTGCGACGAACGAGGGGATGGTGGCCGGTGACGCCGTCAACACCGCAGCACGGATCCAGTCGGCAGCGCCGCCCGGATCGGTGTGGGTCGACACCGTGACACAACGGCTGACCGCTGGGGCGATCAGCTATGTCGATGTGGGCGAGCACGTCCTGAAGGGCAAGGTCGATCCGGAGCGTCTGTGGCGGGCACAGCGTGTGGTGTCGAGTGTCGGCGGGGTGCAACGTGTCGACGGCCTCGAGGCGCCGTTGACCGGCCGGGGGGCCGAGGTGCGGTCGCTGCGCGAACTGTTCCACGCGTCGATCGAGCGGCGCCAGCCGCGACTGGTGCTGGTGTCGGGTCCGGCAGGTGTCGGCAAATCGCGGTTGGGTTGGGAGTTCGAGAAATACGTTGACGGGCTCGTCGACACGGTGTGGTGGCATCGGGGCCGCTGCCTGGCATACGGCAACGGACTGGTCTATTGGGCGCTTGCCGAGGTCGTTCGGCAGCGGTTCGGGATCGCGGAGGACGATTCGCCTGCGGTCGCGGCCGACAAGCTCCGTCACGGCCTGCTCGAACACGTCGGCGACGATGGTGACCGGGCGTTCATCGGTCCGCGATTGGGTCGCCTGCTCGGAGTGAAGGTCGACGGGTCGGGTCTGGATGCGACGTTCACGCGTGAGGATCTGTTCGCCGGCTGGCGCCGATTCTTCGAGCAGTTGGCCCGCAAGGAGCCCGTGGCGATCCTGATCGAGGACGCGCATCGCGCCGCGCCGGAACTGCTCGACTTCCTCGACCATCTGATCGATTGGGCTCGGGACCTCCCGATCTTCGTCCTGGTGTTCGCACGTCCCGACATCGACGACCACCGTCCGGGTTTCGGGTCGGGTCGCAACCGTGTGTCGATCACACTCGATCCCCTCGATGCGTTGTCGATGGACCAGCTCGTCGATGCATTGATCCCGGGCGCGGCGCCCGAGAGTCGGGCGATCATCGTCGAACGCGCGCAGGGGATTCCGTTGTATGCCGTGGAGAGCATCCGGGCGTTGATCGACCGTGACATCGTGCAGCCTGTCGACGGGCAGTACCGCTTGGTGGGCGACATCGGCGAACTCGGTGTACCCAACAGCCTGCACGCGCTGCTCGCTGCACGGCTCGACGCGCTCGACCCGACGGCCCGACGTGTGGTGGCCGACGCAGCGGTGCTCGGCGCGAGCTTCCCTGCCGAAGCCGTCACCGCGGTGTCGGGCTTGGACGCGGACACCGTCGAGTCCGTACTGGCGTTGCTGTTGCGTCGTGAGGTGCTCGAGATCTCCGCGGATCCGTTGTCGCCCGAGCGGGGGAGTTACCGGTTCACGCAGGAGATCCTCCGCCAGGTCGCCTACGACACGTTGTCGCGACGTGACCGAACATCGCGTCATCTCGCAGTCGCAGCGCATCTGCGCGCCACGTTCCCGAACGACGGCGAGGAAGTGATCGACGCCGTCGCCCGTCACTACCTCGACGCCCTCAGCGGGATGCCCGACGACAGCGATCGTGACGAACTCACCGACACGGCGATCGCCACGCTCGTGCGCGCCGCCGAGCGATCCTTGCGCACCGGATCCCCTGGTCAGGCGGTGTCGAGCTTCGAGCAGGCAGCCGAACTCCTCGAAGCCCGCCCCGACCCGGGGCCGGTCGAGGCCGCTGCGCTCTGGCTGCGAGCGGTCGAAGCAGCAGCGCTGCTGAACGACAGCGACGGGGTCATCGGGTTCGCCGAGCGAGCCGGCGCGATCTACGCCGAACGCGATGATCTGCGCGGACACGCCCGTGCCAAAACCCAGATCGGCGGCGCCAAACGGAGGCGCGGTCAACTCGCCGAAGCACGCACGGTCCTCACCGAAGCGCTCCAACTCCTCGAGGCCGACCCTGACCTCGACACCCTCGATGCGCTCGAAGGGCTCGCCACGGTGTCGACGTTCAGCGGCTCTGACGACGCCGACCTCCTCACCTCCCGGGCCCTCGAACTGGGCCACACACTCGATGTCGACGACGGCCGCTATGCCAACCTGCTCGGCCTACGGGGGCACTATTTTCTCGACACCGCAGGTCAACGACGGCTGGCCGCGATGTATCAGCGCGAGTCCGCTCAACTCGCGCTCGCCTACGGCAACCGGACGGTCGCTGCGATCGGGTATCTCAATCTGTGCAATGTGTTGAACATCGACCGGCCGGGCGAAGCGATCGAACCCGCTCGTCAGGCCATCGAGATCCTGTCCGAGCTCGGTGACCGCTACTGGATCGCTGGAGTCATCGGCAATCTGGCACTCGCCCAACTCGCCGTCGGTGACTGGAAAGGAGCCGAAGACACACTGTTCCACCTGCCGCACGTCGACCTCGCCGAGGACGATCCAGCCGTGATCAATGTGCGGGCGTTGTTGAGCGGTCTGCGAGGCGACGCCGACACTGCCTCCGATGTCCTCGACCGGCAAGCCGCCCTGCCCGAGAGCGACGACCCACAGATGATCGCTACGCTCGCCTCCAGCCGTGCCTACGCAGCGGCGGCGCGAGGCGATCGACCCGACGTGCTGCGCCACGCGTTCACGAGCCTGGACGCGTTCCAGATCTCGGTGTTCTTCGGTGGCGACGACGGCCGTTGGACCTGGCCGCTGGCGGCACGTACCGCCCACGAACTCGGTCAGTTCGACGTCGAAGCCGACCTGGTCGTGATGTGCGAGCAACGTCCGATCGCCGAAACCGCCCCGATGCAACGCGCGGAAGCGACCGTCATCCGCGCCCGACTCGCATCGGTCGGCCACGACGGCGACGCCGACGCCGATTCGCTGTTCGAGGTGGCGACGACCCAACTGCGCGAGCACAGCACGCCGTACCACCTCGCTCACGGCCTACTGGATCACGCCGAGCACCTCACTGCCAGCGAAGCATTGCCAGGTCAACTCGTGGGCGAACTGATCGACGAGGCACGCACGATCGCCGACGCGCTC
>JBGTCW010000256.1:0-9142 GCA_041748635.1 Ilumatobacteraceae bacterium
GCTCGTCACCACGCCGAGTTGGCCGACCGGCACGGGCGGCAAGGTGGTGGGTGGCACGGTGGTGGGCGGGGCGGTGGTGGGCGGCGTGGTGGTGTCCGGCGGTGTCGTCGGCGCTGTGTCTCCCGGTACGACCGACCCGGACGGATCGAGCACCGGGTCGACCACCGCTGTCTCGGCGAGTGTCGTCGCCGGAGCTGTCGTCGGAGGGATCGTCGTGGTCGTCGTGGTGGTCGACGCCACGGGGATGTCGTCGACGGCCAGCAGGTCGGTGGTGAACTCCTCACCGGCGTCGAGCGCCTGGGCGATCTCGTTCTGCTCGAGCGGCGCAGTCATCAACACCGCTCCGGCGAACAGGCAGACGGCCGCCGACACGGCCACGGCGGTACTGACCACGAGCTTCGGCCCTCGTCTCGCTCCGGCGAAGATCCGGCGCCACGCAACGCTGAAGCGTCCCTGACGGATGGGCGTCTCGACGCACCGGTACGACGCCTCGGTCACCACTGCGGTGATCAACAGAGCGAACACGAACTCGCTCACCGTCAACTTGTTGCCGGCCACGCCGCGGATCATCTGGTAGATCGGCCAGTGGTAGAGGTACAGCCCGTACGAGCGGGTCCCGACCCAGCGGAACAACGGATTCCCGAGGACGCGATTCGCGTATGCGCCCCGATGGGTGACCGCGGCGATGATCGCCAGCGTGGCGAGGCCGGCGAGGAAGAGCCCGCCACGGAACAGGAACGGATCGGCGCCGCTCGGCGTGGCCAGATACGTGTTCCAGCAGAGCCAACCGAAACCGACGATCGACACCACGGCAACCGCGTCGAACAAGCGCCCCTTGGAACGAAGAGGTCCTCGGACGATCGCAAGAGGGCGCCACACCATCGCGAAGGCCGAACCGAGCAGGATGCCGCTCAGCCGGGTGGCGGTGCTCAGATACAGCGTGTCGATCTTGGCGATCGGACGGTCTCCGAGCCACCAGTACGCATCCGGTGTCACGTTCGGCTCGGCGATCGGACCCGAGTAGAACAGCACGGCCACGGCAACGGTGATCACCACGGCAGCGACGAACAGCCAGCGGCTCACAGCGGCCACGTGGCGTGTGCCGTTGCGGCCGAGCAGGAAGATCATCACGACCGGCCAGAACAGGTAGAACTGCTCCTCGACGGCGAGACTCCACAGGTGCCGCAGCGGCGCGAAGTCGCCAGCGGCGGTGTATCCGAGACCCACCCAGATCTGGTACCAGTTCGACACGTAGAAGAAACCGGCGAGCACGTCGCCGCGGAGCGCGCCGAGCGCCTCGTTCTTGAAGACTGCCGTCCAGACCGTGACCAGGAACATCATCGTGAACAGCGCCGGCAGGAGTCGGCGGGCGCGTCGTAGCCAGAAGTGGCGCAGCGAGATCCGGTAGGTGCGCTCGCGTTCGGAGATCAGCAGCAGCGTGATCAGATAGCCCGAGATCACGAAGAACATCTCGACGCCGAGAAAGCCTCCCGGCAGCCAGTCGCTGTTCGCGTGGTACACCATGACGGCGACCACGGCGAGCGCGCGCATCCCGTCGAGGCCCGGGAGATACGGGACCCGACTGATGTGCGCGCGATCGTCCGGGTCCGATTCGACCCTGGGGGGAGCGAGCGTCGACATGGGGCATCCAGTATCGCCGAGCAACTCCGCCCAACGACGTCATGACGTCGTCAAGAACGCTGGTCAGCCACGTGTCGGGCCGTGCGTCAGGTGGGGTTCTGCAGGGCGCCGAGGATCAGGGCGGTGTAGTACACCTGTCCGTCGGCACGCAGGTGGAAGCCGTCAGAGGCGAAGCAGTCGCCGGGGCACGAACTGGCGAGGCCCGCCCAGTCGAGCAGCGACACGTTCGGATACGTGTTGACGGCGTCGTAGACCAACCCGTTGTTGGGTGTCGTCCACTCACGCTCGACGTCGATGGTCAAGAGCAGTACCTGCGGAACGTCACTGAGCGACTCCATCATTCGCGTCATGTCGCCGTCGTCGATGTAGCCGTTCGTGCCGAGGTGGACGATCACGAGGCTGCCGAGCCGACCCTGAGCTTGCAGCGTGGCGATCCTCTCGGCGCCGTCGCTGAACTGTCGGCTCTCGGTTGCGTCGACGACGATGCCCTCCGCATCCAACTGTGTTGCGGCACCGAGCATCACCGAGTCACCGATCGCGAGTCGATCGATCGGTGGCGGGGGGAGCGTGGTCGTCGTCTCGGCAACCGTCGACGGCACGGGCACGGCCACTGCCGAGCCGGACGGATCCGTCGCGTCGTCCGGCACCACGGCCTCTGCAGATCCGGATGGGGCCGTGTCGGCATCGCCCGAGCAGTCCGGATCGTTGATCACATCGCACGTCGCCTCGGCGCCTTGATCGAGCACCTGGCGCACCTCGTTCTCCTCGACCGGAGCGGTGGCGAGGCTGACGCCGGCGAAGAGCGTGAGACCAGCCAGCAGTGCGCCCACTGCGAACAGCGCTGTGCGAGGCCCTGCTACAGGCGACCGGCGCATCCGGGCGAGCGACTCGCCGACGGTGCCCTTGCGGATCGGCGTTTCGATGTACCGGTACGACGCCTCGGTCACGATCGCCGTGGCGAACATGGCGAACACGAACTCGTGCACCTTCAGCTGGTTGCCGGCGATGTTGCGGATCATCTGGTAGATCGGCCAGTGATACAGGTACAACCCGTACGAGCGAGTACCGATCCAGAGCAGCACGGGGATGCTGAGCACCCGCGAGGTCACCGCTCGCTCGTGGGTCACCGCAGCGATCATCATCAGCGTGGCGATTCCGCACAGGAAGAACCCGCCACGAAACAGCCATCCGTTGGCGCCGTCAGAGTCGAGCAGGTACATCCACCAGCACATCGCGGCGAGCGCCACGAGCCCGACGAGTGCGACGCCGTCGAGCAGCCGGCCCTTGGTGCGCAGCGGTCCGCGCATGAGCGCAACGGGGCGCCAGACCATCGCGAACGCAGCGCCGAGCAGGAGCCCGCTCGCCCTCGTGATGGTCGAGAGGTAGAGCGCATCGACCTTCGAGATCTCGCGGCCGAACATCGTCCAGTAGGCGTCGGGGGTGACCTCCGGAGTTCCGATCGGTCCGGAGTAGTACAGCAGTGCGGTCAGCACCGTGATGACGACAGCGGCCAACACGAGGTAGCGGCTGATGTCGGCGATCTTTCGACTCCCGCCACGCAGGAGCGCGAACATCACCAGCGGCCAGATCAGGTAGAACTGCTCCTCCACCGCAAGGCTCCAGAGGTGACGCAGCGGGGCGAAGTCGTTCGATGCGGTGTATCCCGCGCCGGTCCAGATCTGGTACCAGTTCGACACGTAGAAGAACGCCGCGATGACGTCGCCGCGGAGCTTGCCGAGCGCGTCGCGTTCGAACAGTGCCGTCCAGATCGTCAGCGCGATCATCATCGTGAACAGCGCCGGGAGCAGGCGGCGAGCGCGTCGGATCCAGAACTGGCGCATGTCGATGGTCGACGTGCGTTCCTTCTCCGAGATCAACAAGAGCGTGATCAGGTAGCCGGAGATGACGAAGAACACCTCGACGCCGAGGAATCCGCCCGGCAGCCAATTCGGGTTGGCGTGGTACACCATCACCGCAACGACCGCAATCGCCCGCATGCCGTCCAAGCCGGGGAGATACGGAACCCGACTGATGTCGGCCGCCCGCGGACGCGACCGAGGCGTCGGGCGGGGGTCGGCTCGCGTCGGAGTGCCCGCAGCGTCGGCGGTTGCAGTCATGTGGTGACCAGTATCGCTCAGACCGTGGTCAGTCCAAGGTTCAGGCAGATCTCGACGACCGACTCGGGCCGGTTGAGTGCGTAGAGGTGCAGACCCGGCGTGCCGGCGTCGATGAGGTCGGCGCACAACTGCGTGGCGACCTCGATGCCGATGCGGCGCACCTCAGCAGGATCGTCGGTGGCATCGAGGCGGTCGGCGAGCCAGCCCGGCAACGCGGCGCCGCTCATCTCGGCCATCCGCGCGAGCATGGCCTTGTTGTTGATCGGCATGATGCCGGGCAACACGGGCTTGTCGACGCCGAGTGCGGACAGTTCCTCGACGAGGCGCACCCAGTGCTCGACCTCGAAGAAGAACTGGGTCAGTGCGAAGTCGGCGATCCGGAGCTTGTCGGCCAGGTGGCGACGATCGGTGGCTCGGTCGGGCGACCGCGGATGCACCTGGGGGTGTGCCGCCACGCCGGTGACGAAAGTGCCCGCGGCGACCACGTCTTCGAGCAGGTCCATTGCATAGAGGTAGTCGCCCTCCGGTTCGACACCTCCCGCGGGCGGATCTCCGCCCAGGGCGAGAATGTTCTCGATGCCGACCGAGGCGTAGTGGTCGAGGAGTGCGGCGACGTCGTCTCGCCGGTGGCCACGACACGTCAGGTGTGGCATCGGGGTCCACGTCGTCTCACCGACCATCCACTCGACGACGTCGCCCGTGCGATGGCGGTCCGAGCCTCCCGCGCCATAGGTGATCGACACGAAGTCGGGGTGCAACGACTCGATTGCCGCCACCGTGCGCCCGAGCGTGAGGTTCGCTGCCGCCGTTTTCGGGGGGAAGAACTCGAACGACAACGTCCGCTTGCTCGCGAGGAGATCAGGGATGCGGGCCATCGACGAGAGGCTACCGAGACCGACCCGAACGACGCCGACACCGTGCCGCATCGCCCCAGCTGAGTCGAGTGTTGTGTTACGTTCCGGCCGTCACACACGAAGAAGAGGGGACGGGGACATGCCGATCATCGAGAACTGGAAACTGGTCGTACTCGAGCGTTTTGCGAAGTTCGACGGTCGGGCGGGCCGCGCCGAATTCTGGTGGTTCGTCCTGGCAAACCTCCTCGTCTACATCGCGCTGGCAATCCTCACGCAGGTCTCGGCGATCTTCTGGGTGCTCTACGCCGTGTACTGGTTGGCCACGCTCGTTCCGACCATCGCAGTGGCCATTCGCAGGCTCCACGACACCGACAAGACCGGGTGGCTGCTGTTGATCGCGTTCGTCCCGTTCGTCGGCGGCATCATCTTGTTGGTGTTCTGCGCAATGGAAGGCACCGCCGGCCCGAACCAGTACGGCCCCGGTCCCGAACCCGCCGCCGCCTGACGACACGCGGTCCCCGCAGACCTGGGCGCGGGGGACCGCGAAAGCGTCAGTGGCGGAAGTGGCGTTGGCCGGTGAAGACCATGGCGATGCCGTGTTCGTCGGCGGCGGCGATCACCTCGTCGTCGCGGACCGATCCGCCCGGCTGGATCACCGCTGCGATGCCGGCTGCTGCGGCCGCGTCGAGTCCGTCGCGGAACGGGAAGAACGCATCGCTCGCGCAAGCGCCGCCGGCGGCGCGACCGGCTGACCGATCGGCTGCGATGCGGGCCGAATCAAGACGGTTCTGCTGGCCGGCACCGATGCCGAACGCCTGCAGATCCTTGGCGTAGACGATCGCGTTGCTGCTGACCGCAGCACATACCTGCCACGCGAACTCGAGGTCGGCCCACTGGGCGTCGTCCGGTTCCACAGCGGTGACCACCTGCCACTCGTCGCTCCGACCGGCGACGGGGTCTGGCTGCTGGACGAGCAGGCCACCATCCACCGGACGCACGTCGAACGGCAGTGCCGATGCCGCGTTGGCCGACATGACGCGCAGGTTCTTCTTGACCGCGAGGATCTCGAGCGCCTCGGGTTCGAAGTCGGGTGCGATGACGACTTCGGTGAACACGTCGCCGATCGCTGTCGCCATCGCGGCCGTCACCGTGCGGTTCGCGGCGATGATCCCGCCGAACGCACTGACTGGGTCGCAGGCGTTGGCTCGGACATACGCCTCGGTGATGTCGTCGGCGAGCGCCACGCCGCACGGATTCGCATGCTTCACCACGACCACCGCCGGCGCATCGAAGCGATGGACGAGCCGCCACGCCGCCTCGGTGTCGAAGACGTTGAGGTAGCTGAGTTCCTTGCCACCGTGCTGTGTCATCGAATCCCACCAACTCGTGGCGCCCGCCTGCCGGTAGCGCGCGCCCTGCTGGTGCGGGTTCTCCCCGTAGCGCAGTGGCTGGGCGAGGTCGAGGGCAAGGTGAATGGAGGTCGGCAGCGACGCCTCGTCCGACTCGGTCGCGGCGGGCTCGTCGAACCACGTGACGATCGCCGCGTCGTAGGCGGCCGTGTGCGCAAAGGCAGTTCGTGCGAGACGGCGCCGGGTGGCGTCGCCGAGCGCTCCATCGGCGCGCAGTTCGTCGAGCACCGATGCGTAGTCGAGCGGATCGACGATGATGCCGACGTGGGCGTGGTTCTTGGCAGCGGCGCGCACCATGGCGGGGCCACCGATGTCGATCAGCCCGATGCTCGGATCGGAGGAGAACGGATAGAGGTTGACCACCACGAGATCGATCGGCTCGATGTCGTGGTGCGCCATGTCGGCGACGTGCTCGGGATCGGTCGGGTCGGCGAGGATGCCGCCGTGGATCTTCGGATGCAGCGTCACGACCCGATGGCCGAGGATTGCGGGGAGACCGGTCAACTCCGCGACGTCGGTGACGTCGATACCGGCGTCGGCGATCGCTCGAGCGGTGCCGCCGCTCGACACGAGCGACCACCCCAGTTCGTGGAGGGATCCGGCGAACTCGACGATGCCGGACTTGTCGTAGACGGAGAGCAGGGCGGTGGGCACGAGAGCGACCGTAGTCAAGGACGACTGATCGGAATGAATGACAGTGCGCGTTCGACGCGAGCCGGGCGACTACGGTCTCGACGCGGGGAACACACACGAATCCGGAGGGACTCCCAGACATGGACTTCAGCAAATTCAAGACATCCGACTGGCTCATGATCGGCGGTGGAGCAGCGATGCTCATCCTGGGCTTCGTGCTCGACTGGACCTCGGTCGACACCGGCTTCGGTTCTGCGAGCGGTGATGGGCCGTTCGACTACTTCTTCACGGGCGGAATCGCCTGGTTGCTCGTCGTTGCGGTCGGGGTCCTCGCATTGCTCAATGCGCTGGGCAAGCTCCCCGCAACCCAGCCCTGGCCCTTGATCTTCCTCGCCGGCGCCGGTTTGGCTGCGATCCTCATGCTGCTGCGCATCATTCTCGGTGCACGATTCGACTTCGCCGACCGGGGCATCGGCATGTACGGCGCCTTCGTCTGGGCGCTCGTCGCTGCCGCCGGTGCGTACCTCAACTTCCAGGCGTCGGGCGGCAACCTCAAGGATCTGACCGACGTCGACAAGCTCAAGTCGAGCTTCGCGAAGGAGGGTGGGGGCGACGACCTCACTCCTCCCCCGCCGCCGCCGCCGGCACCACCCGCCACCTGATCAGCACGGTCACCATCAGCACGGTCACCACGCGCGACGCGTGAACAGATGGGTGCCTGACGGCCCCATTTGTTCACGCGGTCTGCATTTTCGGGTCAGAGGGCGGCGACGATCTCGGCCATCAGTTCGCCGGCTTCGGTCGGGTTGAGACCGACCTTCACACCGGCGGCGGCGAGCGCATCCATCTTGCCCTGCGCCGTGCCCTTGCCTCCCGACACGATGGCGCCAGCATGGCCCATCTTCTTGCCGGCCGGCGCGGTGACGCCGGCGATGTAGGCGCTCATCGGCTTGGTGACGTTGGCCATGATGTACTCGGCCGCTTCCTCCTCGGCCGAGCCACCGATCTCGCCGATCATCATGATGGCGTGCGTCTCGGGGTCGGCTTGGAACTCCGCCAGGCAGTCGATGAAGTTGGTGCCGGGAACCGGATCTCCGCCGATGCCGACACACGTCGACACACCGATCCCCTTCTGCTTGAGCTCGTACAGCGCCTGGTAGGTCAGCGTGCCCGACCGGCTGACGATGCCGACGTTCGGGCCGTCGGCGGATGGCTCATGGGCGATCTCGCCGGCCGTGATGCCGATGTTGCACTTGCCGGGGCTGATGATGCCCGGACAGTTCGGTCCGAGCAGTCGCGTGTTCGGATGGTTGCGGAGCAACAGGTTGTAGGTCTTCGCCTCGTCCTGGGCGGGGATGCCCTCGGTGATGCACACGACGAACTCGATGCCCGCAGCCGCTGCTTCGAGGATCGCGTCGGACGCGAACTTCGGCGGCACGGCGACGAACGACGCGGTGGCGCCAGTGGCAGCGACCGCATCGGCGACGGTGTCGAAGATCGGGATGCCGTCGACGTCTTGGCCGGCCTTGCCCGGCGTCACGCCGGCGACGACCTGCGTGCCGTAGTCGCGGTTGCGCAGGCCGTGGTACTTGCCCTGCCCACCGGTGAGACCCTGGACGATGACCTTGGTGTTCTCGTTGACGAAGATGGCCATGACTACTTCACTTCGCTTTCGCAACGGCCGCTCGGGCGGCGTCGAGCATGGTGGGTTCGGACTGGAGCTTGTCGGGGGCGATACCGGCGTCGAGCAGGATCTGACGACCCTCCTCGGCGTTGGTGCCGTCGAGGCGGATCACGATCGGAGCACGCAGGTCGACTCGACCCATCGCCTCGACGATGCCCTTGGCGACCTCCTCGCCGCGGGTGATGCCGCCGAAGATGTTGATGAAGATCGACTGGACCTTGTCGTCGGAGTTGATCACCGCGAGCGCACCGGCCATCACGTCGGCGTTGGCGCCGCCACCGATGTCGAGGAAGTTGGCCGCCGATCCGCCGACCTGGTTGACGACGTCGAGGGTCGACATCGCGAGGCCGGCGCCGTTGGCGATGATGCCGACGGTGCCGTCGAGACCGATGTACTGCAGCCCCTTCTCGGCCGCCATCTTTTCGCGATCATCCATCTCGGTGAGGCCACGGAAAGCATCCCATTCGGGGTGGCGGAACTCGGCGTTCTCGTCGAGGGTGACCTTGGCGTCGAGGGCGTGCACCTCGCCGGTCGGCTTCAGGATCAGCGGGTTGATCTCGGCGAGGTCGCAGTCGCCCTCGGTGAAACAGCGATACAACTTCACGAGGATCTCCGCCGCCCCGTCGAGCGCTCGCTCGGGCAGTTTGGCGTCGACGCACGCCTGACGGGCGGTGGCAAGGTCCAGACCGTCGACCGGATCGATGTGCAGCTTCACGATCGCATCCGGGTTCGACTCGGCGACCGTTTCGATCTCCACACCACCCTCGGCGGACAACATCAAGAGGTGCTTCTTGGCAGCGCGAT
>JBGTCW010000257.1:0-3050 GCA_041748635.1 Ilumatobacteraceae bacterium
TTTCACTTCCTCGTCGACGACGCAGATCAGCGCACCTACGCCCGCCGGGCAGCAGACGCGGTTCGCCCAGGCGGCCACCTCGTGCTTGCAACGTTTGCGCCGAGCGGGCCGACGTCGTGCAGCGGGCTGCCCGTGCACCGCCACGACGCCGACTCGCTGGAGGCGATCTTCGGCGAGTCGTTCGAACTGATCGAAGTGAGCGAGCTCGACCACCGCACGCCGTGGGAAGCGGAACAACGCTTCACCCACGCGCTGCTGCGGCGAATCGACGATTCGAAGCAATCCGGAAACGGGGCCGATACGACTCGTTGATGGTGCAGACTCGGCGACGATGAAACAGCGCACCCCCTCCGCCCAACCGATCTCCCGAGTCGTTGCCGGTCTCGTTGTCGCGGCGCTCGCCTTCGCCGCGTGCGGGCGCGACAACGACGCTGGCGACGGTGCCGCAGGTCCGACGCCATCGGACTCCGCCCCGGCCGATGCGGCCGATGCGGCCGACCAGGTTCGAACGCTCCGAATCGGGGCGATCCCCGACCAGGACCCCGAGAAGCTCGCTCGCCTCAACGGTCTGCTCGCCGACTACCTGGCGACCCAACTCGACGCCGAGGTCGAGTACGTGCCCGTCACCGACTACGCCGCGTCGGTGAACCTCTTCGCCACCGGCGATCTCGACCTCGTCTGGTTCGGCGGTTTGACCGGTGTCCAGGCCCGCCTCGAATCACCGGGAAGCGAGGTGATCGCCCAGCGCGACATCGACGAACGGTTCCAGTCGGTGTTCATCGCCAGCGCTGACTCGGACATCGGACCGATCGACGACGTGGCCGATCTCGACGTGTTCGCCGACCGCCGTTTCACGTTCGGAAGCGAATCATCGACATCCGGCCGCCTCATGCCGCAGTACTTCCTCGACCAGGCTGGCCTCGGGCCTGACGACTTCAGCGGCGAGGCGGGGTTCTCCGGATCCCACGACGCCACCGTCGATCTCGTCGAGTCGGGATCGTTCGAGGGTGGCACGCTCAATCTCCAGGTGTGGGAACGCCGGGTGGAAGAAGGCAGCGTCGACACCACCAAGGTGGTCGAGGTCTTCCGCACCCCGGAGTACCACGACTACCACTGGATCCTGCAGCCGGGAGCGATCGAGCGGTACGGCGACGGGTTCGCCGACGAGGTGACCGCGGCACTCCTCGCTCTCGATCCGAGCGTTCCGGCTCACGCCGAGATCCTCGAGCTGTACGGCGCCGGTTCGTTCATCGCAACCGAGCCCTCGAACTACGACCAGATCGAGCAGATCGGTCGGACACTCGGGCTGATCACGAGCTGACCGTTCGTCGATGGCCGATCCCGCCGTGGCGACCGTCGTCGCCGAACTCCACGACGTCACCGTTCGCCACGGCGAGGTCGTGGCGCTCGATGGTGTGACGCTGCGCGTGGTGGCCGGCGAGAGGGTCGCGATCATCGGACCGAGCGGGGCCGGCAAGACCACGACGTTGGCGGTGATCAACACCGCGCTCGCCCCGACGACGGGCACGCTCAACCTGTTCGGATCAGCGGTCGCCGGGTTGTCGGCGGGCCAATTGCGCGACGTTCGGCGCCGTATCGCGGTGGTCCCGCAGGGCCTGCACCTGCCGGGATCGCTCAAGGTCGTCCACAACGTGAACGCCGGACGGCTCGGCCGGTGGTCGACGCCACGAGCCCTCATCTCGCTCGTGCGGCCGCGAGAGCTCGACGACACTCGCGCCGTGCTGGCGGACTTCGGCATCGAACACACGCTGAAACGTCGGACCGACAGCCTGTCGGGCGGCGAGCGCCAACGCGTCGCGCTCGCCAGGGTCGTCGTCCAGCGTGCCGATCTCGTCCTCGCCGACGAACCCGTCGCCAGTCTCGACCCAGCCCGTGCGCGCGAGGTCGTCAGCGCGCTGGTTGCAGCAGCCGGTGGAGATGCTCCCGGCGACCGAGCGCTGATCGTGAGCCTCCACGACGTGGAGATCGCGCGGGCCCACTTCGACCGCATCGTCGGCATCCGTGCAGGACGCATCGAGTTCGATCTCCCGGCGTCCGACGTCGACGACGACATCGCGGCCGCTCTCTACGACCTCGCGGCAACCTGACCGTGAGCGTCAGTACCGACCTCGTTCGGCCCGAGCAACCAGCGATTCCGCCGGCCGTGGCGATCGTCGAGATCGAGGGGGCTCCGTCGCGAGCCGTGACGTCGCGACGCGCAGGGAGATGGTGGGTCGTCACCTTTGTGGCCCTCGCCGTGTGGAGCTTCGCCGCTGCGCTGTGGAACCCCGATCGATTCAACCCGGCCGGTTTCGCGCTCGTCCAACGATTCGTCGGCGCGGCGACACGGCCTGAACTCGACCCGGTCTTTCTCCGCGTCGTCGTGGATGCGACGTTGACCACCGCCGCGTACGCCTTTGTCGGCACCGCGCTCTCGCTGGTGATCGGCGTCGTCGGTGGCATCTTCGTCAGCCGGACCTGGTGGCAGCGCGACCCCATCCGACCGAACCGTGCCTCCACCGCCGGCTGGGCGGGCACTCGCATCGCCGGTGCGATCCCGCGTGGCGTGCACGAGGTCGTCTGGGGCCTCGTCCTGCTGCGGATCTTCGGGCTCGACCCATGGGTGGCCGTGCTGGCCATCGGTCTGCCGTACGGAGCCATGACCGCGAAGGTCATCGGCGAGAGCATCGACGACGAGGGCGGAGACACCTACCGCACGTATCGAGCCGCAGGCATCAGTCGGATGGCTGCGCTCGCGTACGGGGTTGCTCCCACGGTCCTCCCCGACGTGGTGTCGTACGGGCTATATCGACTCGAGTGCGCGGTGCGCGCATCGATCGTGCTCGGGATGATCGGCGCCGGCGGGCTCGGGTTCCAGATCGCCCTCAGCTTCCAGTCGCTCCGCTACGAGGAGATCTGGACATTGCTCGGGGCCCTTGCGCTGCTCGCCGCGATGACCGATTGGTGGAGTGCAAGGCTCCGGCGACGGCCCAGCCGGCGCGCCGTCCTGCTCTCGGCGCTGGCCGCTGCGTCCGCGACCGGAGCATCGA
>JBGTCW010000258.1:0-4213 GCA_041748635.1 Ilumatobacteraceae bacterium
TACCACGTCAACGCCACCCACCCCCAGATCCTCTCGTACCTGTGCGACGTCAACAGCCAGGTCGACGTGTGGGACCGGTGCTCGCGTGTGATCACCGCCGGAGGCTCACCGAGCCCACTGCTCGGCGACGCCGAGTTCTCCGAGCAGGAGATCCTGCGGGGCATGCTCGACGTGCGCGTCGACCAGGAAGCGCCGATCACCCTCGGCGAGGGGCAGACGGCTCGCGCTGCGCTTGCGCAGATGTCGCGTGAGCGCTGGCGGCCATCGGCCGGCGACATGGTCGACCAGATGAGCGACGCCGAGATGATGGACTCGATCGACTACACCGTGTTCCCGAACATGCACCCGTGGGGCGCCTTCAACCGGATCACGTATCGCTTCCGTCCGAACGGCGACGACCACCGCTCGTCGATCATGGAGGTGTTCTTCCTGTCACCGTTCCAAGGCGACCGGCCACCGCCGGCCAAGGAACACAAGCTCGGTGTCGACGATCCGTGGACCGACGCGCCTCAGCTCGGCATGCTCGCCAAGGTGTTCGAGCAGGACGTGTTCAACATGGCCAAGGTGCAAAAGGGTCTCGAGACCACACGTAAGCCCGGAGCAACGTTCTCGAATTACCAGGAGTCGAAGATCCGCTGGCTTCATCAACTCCTCGAGGAGTTCGTCGGCGACACCACCGACACTCCCGTGAGCGTGGGGACCCGGTCGTGAGGGGCATCGTGCATCCGTTCACCGGCGCCCTGCACGAGCAGGATGGTGAGGGCAACATTTGCGTCACCCTCGATGGCCGCAGCGGCATCTTCGGCACCGACGGGCACTGGATCTCCGGCGAGCTGCGCGAGTGCGACCCGCAGTTGTGCGGGTGGGTCGGCGGCCCGATCATCGCCAACCACCGCGTCACCACGCAGTCGCCAGCGTCCTGACTCGCCTGGTCGCTACGACCAGTCGTTCCAGCGGATGAAGTCCTCGGCGGGGGGACGAGTGGCCGGCTTGAAGTCGGTCCCGATGGTGTAGGCGACCGGGAACAGGCCCGCCTGGCTGTAGTCGTCGTACGGGATGCCGAGCAGTTCGGCGACCTCGCGCTCGCTGCGCAGGTGCAGAGACGTCCACGCCGATCCGAGGCCGCGCTCGCGCAGAGCGAGCATGAAACTCCAGACCGCCGGCAGGATCCCACCCCACCGCGACGCCTGGCGCCACGACGGCGTGCCCTCGTCCATCCGATCTGCGAGCAGCGGGATCACGTGGACCGGCACGTCGGCGAGATGCTCCGCGAGATGCCGGGCCGACTGATTGACGCGGTCGGCCTGCGAGCCTGGCTCGGGCTCCGGCGCTCCGGCGTAGGCAGCCTCGAAGTTGGTGCGATAGATCTCGGCGATGGCCCGCCGCTGGTCAGCGTCGTCGATGATCATCCAGCGCCAGCGCTGCGAGTTCGATCCGGTCGGCGACTGGTGCGCGATGTCGATGCACTCGATGAGGACCTCACGCGGCACCGGCCGTGTGAGGTCGAGACGCTTGCGGACGCTGCGCGTGGTGGTGAGCACCTCGTCGGCGCTGAGGCCGAGCCGTTCGCTCACGAGACGGCGCCCTGCTGTGCCTTCATCCATTCGGCGGTGGCCTTGCCCATCTTGCCTCCGTCGTAGCCGATGCGCTGGGTGGGATCGACCTCGAGAATGACGCGGCGCGGCGAGTCGAGGAACTTCTCGAAGATCTTGGCGCCCGCTTCATCGTCTTCGCGGATCGCTCTCGCGAGCGCCGGGTAGAACCAGTCCTTGGTCTCCTGGTCGTCGCGCACGGTGCACGTTCCCTTGTAGGTCACCGTCTTGTTGCGTGCGATCTTCGAGCCGGTCGAGGTGACGACGATGCACACACGCGGATCTCGTCGCACCGCGCTGATCCGAGCCCGCTGACTCGATGCGGTCAACCAGAACTTCCCGTCGCGGTACACGTACGACATGATCACGCCGACGGGCCAGCCCTCCTTGTTCGACCAGATGAACGTGCACTCGTTCTGGCCGTTGAGCAACTCCACCTCGGTGTCGTCGTCGAGCCCGAAGATGGTCACGTCTTCGTAGTTCTCGGGGTGTTCGCTCATTGCAGGTGTGCCTTCCGTCAGGCCGCGTCGAATCGCAGCGGGAGTTCCCGCATCGGGAACAGGATGAAACTGGGATGGTGTACCGGCGCGTCGAGTGGCCGGGCGAGCTCGATCGTCGAGGTGCGTCCGAGCCACTGCGTGAACGCGCTCACGAGTTCCTGACGCGCCAACGCTGCGCCGACGCAGAAGTGTGGCCCGACACCGAAGGCGAGGTGCTGCGGCGACTTCTCGCGATCGAGATCGAAGGTGTCGGCCCGGTCGAACACGCTGGCGTCGCGATTGGCTGCGGCGTAGCGGATCATCACCATGGCGCCCTCGGGGATCACGACACCGTCAAGTTCGACGTCCTGCGTCGCACGGCGGGTGAGGCCCTGCACCGGGCTCTCGTAGCGCAACACCTCCTCGATGAACGCCGGCACGAGCGAGAGGTCGTGGCGAACTCTCGCCTGCACGTCGGGACGCCGAGCGAGCAGCCACATGCCGTGGTTCAGTGCGCTCGTGGTGGTCTCGAAGCCCCCGGTCACGAGCTGGTGCATCAGGTTCTGGAGTTCGGCCACGCTCAGCGGTTCGGCGCCGTCTTCGTCCTCGTGAGCGTGCACCAGCGTCGAGATCAGATCGTCGGTCGGCGCCGACCGTCGCTGCTCGAACACCTCGGCGAGATGATGCTGCGCTTCGAGTTCGACCTCGACCGTTTCGAGCAGTTCGTCCTCGGTCAGCGGTCGCATTGCAAGTGCCAGCATCGCCTCGGCCCATCGGTTGAACCGGTGGATCTCGGAGCGGTCGAGGCCGAGTTCCTCCGCAATGATGATCCCGGGCAGCGGCATCGCGAAGTCCATGTTGAACTCGCACTCCCCCGCGCCGATCAGCCCGTCGATCAGCTCTGCGGTGACCTCGTCGATGTGCGGGGTCATCTCCTTGATGCGTCGCGGCAGGAACGCTTTGGCGACGAGACGCCGATAGTCGGTGTGGATCGGGGGGTCGGTGCGCTGCAGCGTCTCGACGTGGCCCCAGCCGCGCTCGCGCAGGATCTGTTGGTAGCGACGCGCGTTGTCGACCTGCAGGCCCTGCTTGGTGCCACCGCCGCGGCCGCTGCTCGAGAACAACTCGGGGTGGGTGAGCACGAAGCGCACGTCGTCGTATCGGGTCACCATGACCGCACCGATCTCGGGCATGGGGAACACCGGACAACGTTCGTGCAGCTCCTGGTAGAAGTCCCACGGATCGTCCTGGATCTCCGGTGCGAGGATCGTGTGGTCGACGGGACACGCCATCGCACCGATTCGCTCCTGCACTGCCCCCTTGGCCATCGCGCCATCATTCCAGCGACGACCGGTCGCCATCGGGTCGGAGCGACGTCCACAACTCCGAGCGATGAGCGAAGCATGCACATACGTAGGTCTCGCTCATCGCAGACAACGACTGGCCCCGAGCGATGAGCCAAGCATGCACATACGGCGCCCTTCGCTCATCGCAGGCGGTTGGCGGGGTCTACCGTGGCGGCGTGCTCACCAGCGATCGACTCCTCTCACTTGCGGCCGGGGTATGCCCCGAGACGGCTCCGGCAGAATTCGTCACGGCATGCGCCACCGCCGGTTGGACGGCGTGCGGGATCTGGTTCGACGCAGCCTCGTGGACCGACGCCGTTGCGCGCGAGGTCCGCACACGGCTCGACGACACCGGACTCGTCGCGCTCGACATGGAGCCGATCTTCGTGACGCCCGACGGCGACCACGGCGAGCGCATGATCGACGCCGCAGCAACGGTCGGCGCTCGCAACCTCCTGGTGGTGTCGCGCGGGGTCGACGACGGACCGTTCGTCGACCGCTTCGCTCAGCTGTGTGATCTCGCCGCGCCGGTCGGTATCGGATGCAGCCTCGAGTTCATGGCCTTCATGTCGGTGCGCGATCTCCCGCAGGCCATCGCGGTGCTCGATGCCGTCGATCGCCCGAACGCCGCCGTGCTCGTCGACAACCTCCATCTCGCGCGGACCGGCGGCACGGTCGCCGACGTCGCCACGATCGACGCCGCTCGGCTGCCCTACGTACAGCTGTGCGATGCAGAGGCCGCTCGACCCGACAATCTCGTCGTCGAAGCGCTCGACGGGCGACTCACCCTCGGCGC
>JBGTCW010000259.1:0-4084 GCA_041748635.1 Ilumatobacteraceae bacterium
GTAACCACACTTTGAGAGGAACACCGCACGATGACCATGTACGAGTCTGCCCTGTCCGAGCTGTCGAGTCGATTGATCGGCACCGGATCCAACCTGACCAGTTCTCTGTCGGAGATCTTGGCTGCAGCGCTCCAGGAGTTGATCGAGGCCGAGTTGACTGCAGCGATCGGTGCCGCTCCCGGTGAACGAACCGAGGACCGCCTGGCGCAACGCAACGGGCACCGCCCGAAGTTGTTGACGACACCGGCGGGTGATGTTGACATCTCGATCCCGAAGCTGCGAACGGGGTCGTTCTTCCCGGAGTTGTTGGAGCCGCGCCGGCGGATCGATCGGGCGTTGTGGGCGGTGATCATGACCGCCTACGTCACGGGCACCTCCACGCGCAAAGTCGACGACCTGGTCAAGGCGTTGGGCTGCGACTCCGGCGTCAGCAAATCGACAGTGTCGAGAATCTGCAAGGACATCGACGCCGACGTCGCCGTGTTGCGAACCCGAACACTCGGCCATCAACCCTTCGTCTACGTCTGGCTGGATGCCACGTACGTGCATGTCCGCGAACATCGCCACGTCGTGTCCAAGGCGGTGGTGATCGCCACCGGGCTGCGTCACGACGGCCGCCGTGAGGTGCTCGGCGTCGATATTGGTGACTCGGAGAACGAGACGTTCTGGTCCGAGTTCCTCGGCGGACTCAACGACCGCGGACTCACCGGAGTGAAACTGGTGATCTCCGATGCCCACGCCGGCCTGGTGAAGTCGATCGGACGCTCTTTCCAAGGGTCCGCATGGCAACGCTGCCGCGTTCACGCGATGCGCATTAACCGGCCCTCGGGGTGGGGTCAAGTGATTGTCTGATGTTGGATGGTTTCGAGGTGGTGTTCGAGGTGTCCGGCGGTGCGTTCGTGGCGGACGGCTTCGCTGGTCCAGCCGCGTTGCTCGGCGTCGTCGCGTAGGGCTCGAATGTCGTCGAGTTGTTCGGCGATGTGGCTGTGATGGTCGGGGTCGGGGACGTAGTTTTCGCATTGCTCGCAGATGTTCGAGTACACACAGGCACCGGCGATCTGGTCGCGTGAGCAGAACCCGTGAGCGACGCGGGTCTTGATCATCTCGGTGTGGAGCCAGTCGATCTTGGCGGGGATCGCGGTGGTCCGACCGGCGGGAATGACGAAGAGCGGGCGCCGTGATCGGACGGTTCGCATGGCGGTGTCGTACGCGGCCCGGACGGTGGGCGACGCGACTTGCGCGTAGCGCAGGGTCATCTCCGGGGTGACGTGGCCGAGCAGCGCCATGAGGGCGGGCAGTGACATGCCGGCGTTGACGAGTTCGGTGCCGAAGGTGTGGCGAAGTTGGTGGGGAACGACGCGCAGGGGTTGGCCGCCTGTTGCGGTGAGTCCGGCGGTCTGGACGGCTTGTTGGAGTCCTCGGCGGATGCGATGCGCGCTCGGGCGGCGACCGCGTTCGGTGAACACGAAGTCGCAGACGCGGCCGTCGCGCGGGTTGATCATTGGTCGTTGCTGGTCTCGGTTCGCGATCCAGGTGTCGAGCGCGGCGAGCGGGTCGGGGTCGAGTGGGACCATGCGTTCGGTTCCGAGTTTGCCGATCGGGACTTTGAGCCAGGTGCCGTGGTCGCCGAAGGTGACGAGGCAGTCGAGTTCGAGGTCCAACAGTTCGCCGATGCGCATGCCGGTTGCTCGCAGCACGATGATCCCGGTCCGGGCGAAGTCGTCGTCGAGGTCGTTGACGGCCGCCATCAGGTCACGGTCGATGTCGGGCGGGAGGGCCCTTGGGAGAGGTTCTGGCAGTCGTGGAAGATCGGCGAGGAAGAACACTCGTCGGTTGGGTTGGCTGGCCCATCCCCACTCGGCGATGTCTTCGAAGAAGACGCGCAGGTCGACGATGTCGTGATGGAACTGGGTTGCTGACACGGTGCGTCCGCGACCGTTGTTTCCTCGACATGGTCGGGTGCGAGCCCACGCGATGAACGGTTCGATGTGACGGGTCCGGTCGAGTTGATCGAGACGATCGACGTCGGGATGATGGTCGGCAAGCCAGCCACACAGCACACGGATCGACTTGATGCGCATCTGCACGGTTGAGGGTCGCAGCACCGTTGCGATCGTCTCGGCGTAGCGGACGACCTCTCGGGCGATGTCGGGTTGCGTGATCGTGGCCGCGTGCTCGGCGGCGTTCAACGCGGGTGGCTGTCCGAAGCGTGGGGCGACGTGGCAGATGCCGAGCTGGAAACAGACGTGATGAAACGAGAACAGTCGCGTCTTGAGTCGGGTCCGCGCTGACGGCGTGACTCCCGGGCTGCGATCAAGTTCGGCGAAGATCGCGTCGAAGTCGTCATCGACGAGTTCGTCGATCGTTTTGCCAGTCCACACACAGATCATCGACGCTGCCAGGATCACGACCTGGCGGGTCCAGTTCGGACTCCACCCCAACCCGAGCGCTGCCTGCTCGACACGGGTGACGTCGTCGCGATGGGCGCTGGTCCAGACCGATGCCAGGTCGCAGCCCGGCGGCTTGGTCAGCAACAACTCGAGATCCGGATCGAGCCGACGGGACACGAACAACCACGTCATCAACGGCCACGCCTTCACCCGATGAAGATCAGCCAACCGGGCGGCTGTTGGTCGTTGCATCCACACATCGAGATCCGGGTGAGCGGCCATGAAACGGCGGGCCCGATAGACGCGGTCCCGACGCGCTCCGAGTGTGATCGGCAACGTCGCGGCGTGTGCTTCATAATCGCCCAACACATCGACCGGGCGACCGACAACAGCGAACGCAGGGATCATCGTTGCGCCGCCCGCGCCCTCGACCACTCCGCAGCGATCGTCTCCGCTGACGGGTGAACATACGCAGCAGTGGTCTCCGCGTGGGCGTGACCCATCAGATCGCGCAGCACCAACAAGTCGATCCCTGCAGCAGCGAGTTCGGTCCCGAACGTGTGCCGCAACCGATGCGGGCGCACCCGTTGCGCCCCCGAACGAGCCCGATGGGTTCGGAACACGCGCCGCAACCCGGCCTCGGTCATTGCTTGACCGGTCGTCGGTCCGCGCAACACCACGAAGCACTCCGGCGTCTTCAACCCACCCGGGCGCTCCAGGCGCAGATACGAACTCAGCTCGACGAAGAACGCCCGATCGACAGGAACCGTTCGCTGCTTGCCGCCCTTGCCGATAACGGTCACCTGGCGCATCCCAAGATCAACATCTGCGAGTCGCAACGTTCGGATCTCCGACGCGCGTAGACCGCCCAGCAACATCAACAACACGGCGGCTCGGTCTCGATGACGGTCCAGGTCAGCGAGAAACACCGCTACCTCGTCGGCTGGCAGGCTCTCGGGCAACGGTCGAGGCTGACGGACCAACCGGCCATCAGCGCGAGGCCGACGGCCCGCGACGTGGCCCAACAACCCGCGGCGCGCCTGGCGCAATCCGCCCGAGCGCCGAGAAGACGGCACCGGGTTCACGGTGACGTCACCGCTCATCACCGCGAAGTCGAACAAGCCACGCACCGCCGCAACGCGACGATTCATCGTCGACGGCGCCGCGCCACGGGACTCCTGCAACCGCACCACCCGCCGGCCCGCCGTCACCGCTGGAGCAGACTGCCACGCCAACCAATCGAACAGATCCATCGACACCACATCAGCGAACGAGATCGCCCGGACCTCAAGGAACCGGGCGAAGTTCAACACGTCAAACGCATAAGCCCGAACCGTCTTCGACGAGAACTCCCGGACCTCAAGATGCGCCAGCCAGCGGTTCGCCAACTCGACGACATCACCATCGCCGATCAGCCGATGACTGCCCTCCACGACCAGCACACGCAAACCCATCAGTGCCTCCTCCCACGAAGTCTCCACCCCCAATCAGCACCACGCGCGGACCCTCACGCCACCGACCAGAAGACCGGCTCCGAGGGCCGGTTAACGGAGAACACCTTCCGACTCGCCAGCCGGCGCGACTGGGACAAGATGGCCAAGGATCTGCGACCGGTCTACACCGCCGTCAACGAGACAGACGCCCAAGTCCGCCTTGACGAGTTCCACGACAAGTGGGGCGAGCAATATCCGGCG
>JBGTCW010000260.1:0-2944 GCA_041748635.1 Ilumatobacteraceae bacterium
GCCGATGACCCAGTTGAACTCACGCGGGGGCTTGTAGGCGCCGTGATAGAAGACCCGCGCCATGTGCAAGAACACGGTGAGCACCATCAGGTGCGCACCCCATCGATGCATGTTGCGCACCAACAACCCGAACGTCACCGATGTCTGCAGGTTCTGGATGTCGTTCCACGCCGCCGTTGCCTCAGGCCGGTAGAAGAACATCAAGAAGATGCCCGTCACGGTCAGCAGGATGAACAAGAAGAAGCTCAGCCCGCCGAGACACAGCGTGTAGCTGACCTTGACCGCGTGACGCTTCACCTTCACCGGGTGCAGGTGGTACAGCACCGAGTTCATGATCACGTACGAGCGGTTGCGCGGGCTGTCGGTGTAGCCCTTGCGGAAGATCGAACCAGGCCGGAAGATCGAACTCCACGCCTGGCTGCCCTGCACGTCGCCGACCGCCGTGTTCACGCGGTCCTTGACGGTGGGGCGGGGTTTGTCGTCGATGTTGGTAGCCATGAATCTCAGAGCCTCATGCCGTAGCCGTAGCCGTGGTTGTTGGTGCGGACGTGGGAGTTGCCGGCGGCGGTCGCAGTGCCCGCCTTGCCGAGGATGATGACGCCGGTCGGGCATCGGTCGACGCACAGCGCGCAGCGGGTGCAGATGTCGTCGTCGATGGTGAACATGAACGCATCGGACGGATCGGTGCCCGGCTGTTCGGTGCCTTCGGCCTCGACGACCGCGTCGACGGACACCATGTGGATGCACTTCCACGGGCAGATGTCGACACAGCCCTCGCAGGCGATGCACTCGCTCTGGTCGATGTGGATGAACTGCTTGGGCTTGACGGCCTTCGTCAGATAGTCCGCGTCGACTTCCACCAACGTGTAGGCGTCGGTGTAGGGCATCATCGGAGGGTTCGCATCAGTGCGAGCCATGGATCATGCCTTCCTCACCAGGGGGCGGCCGTAGGTGGACGTCGGAAGTTCCTTCGGCTTGACGTCGCCACGCTTCTGCCACCAGATCGCCAGGAAGATGTACAGACCGAACAGCACGGCGTGGATCAGCACGGCCACGATGTCACGGAGCGCTTCGTACTGCAGCGTGATCGGGTTCCAGCCGCCGGCCGACTGCGGCTTGAGGATGCCACCCGGGCCGTAGATGATGTTGTCCTTCGACCAGCCGAGGTCCTTGTCGGCGTGGTCGATCCATTGGTGCGGCAGGATGCCGAACGCCAGGAACAACACCCCGAACAGGTACGTCGAGCCGAGCATCGCCTCGCCCCACGAGAACGGCGCACCGACCGGTCGGCGCTTGCCGTAGGGGATGATCGCCAGCGACAACACGAGCGTCGCGACGAGCGCGGTCAGGAAGGCCTGATTCATCCCTGGCCACTCGAGTGGTGCGATTGCGAACATGCGGGCGGTGATTCCTGTCCGGTGATTCCTGTGGTGGTCGATCCGTGTGGTGCCCCGATCGCTGCGGCGACCGGTGAACCGATCTGGCGCTGACGAGGCGGAGCACTCGCCGACGAACTGTAGTCGTCGGCATCAGATGTACGAAGTCTGGCACGCAAGTCGTGAGAGCGCGCCAGGTTGTGCGTAAGTGCACAGCCATCGACGCAGAACGATCCGAGGCAGATTTCCCGTATCGCAGCGAGCGGCATCTATCATCTCGAAAGTGACCGAGATCCCCGAACACCTCCTGAAGCGGTCGCGCGAGCGGCGCTCCGCGATCGGACAGGGTGACGACACCGCATCCGAGGCGACCGGCGACGCGGCGTCGACGTCACCGGCCACCACACCGGCGACCACCGCCAGCACCACACCGGCGGTTGCTCCCGCACCTTCGGGCCCGCCGGCACGAACGGCAGCGCCGGCTCCGGCCGCTCCGCCTCCACCGAAGCCCGACCCGATCTACGTGCAAGCGGCCAGACAGCGTCGCAAGATCCCGTTCTGGGCGATGGCCACGCTCAGCCTGATGCCGCTGTGGGCATTCATGTACGTGCGTGCCGTCACCGAACCGGCCGAGGTCGTCGAAGGGCCGCTGGGTGTCGGAGCCGAGCAGTACAGCAGCTGCGCCAGCTGCCATGCCGCCGATGGAAACAACCCGGCGAGTATCGGCTACCCATTCGCGAACGGCGCCGTGCTCGAGACGTTCCCGCACATCGAGGACCAGATCCGCTACGTCTACTACGGCACCGAGGGCTACAACGCCGACGGCGTCGAGATCTACGGCAATCCCGAACGCGAGGGCGGAGCACATATCACCGGAACCCGAGGTGTGATGCCAGCCTTCGGTGGCCAGCTCACCCAGTACGAGATCGTCGCGGTGGTCTGTCACGAGCGCTACACGCTCGGCGGCGCCGACCCGACCAGCGAGGAATGGGCCGACGAGTACGAGACCTGGTGCTCGGAGGAGTCGCCGGTCTTCACCGAACTCGAAGCGGGAACCTACGACTTCACGTCGCCCGATGCTCCCGAGATGGGCGGCGCCGAGATCACGCCGATCGGCCCGGTGGCCATCCCCGGTTCACCGCCATCGGCCGGCTGACGGGCAGCATCCTGGACACCGACGTCCTGGTCGTCGGCGGTGGTCCCGCCGGGGCATCGGTTGCCACCTGGCTTGCCCGAGCAGGCCATCACGTCACGGTCGTCGAGAAACGGCCGGTGGCGCGACACAAGGCGTGCGGTGATGCGTTGACGCCGCGGGCGATCCGCGAGTTGTCGCTGCTCGACGTCGATCCGATGTCACTCGGCGGACATCGACTGGCCGGTGTACGTCTCGTCCACGGCGACCGCCAAGTCACCACCTCGTGGCCGCGCCACCGCGAGCTCGTCGACCACGCGATCGCAGTGCGCCGCGACGTGCTCGACGTCCACCTTCGAGCTCGGGCCGTCGACGCGGGAGCGACCGTCCTGATGGGGCACCAGGCAACGGCCCCGATCGTCGAACGAGGTTTCGT
>JBGTCW010000261.1:0-2627 GCA_041748635.1 Ilumatobacteraceae bacterium
GCCAGATCGCCCCGTGCCGCGACGTCGATGCCGGCGTCGAGGCCGAGCCACTGCGCCATCGAGGTGAGCTCTGCGGCGAGTTCGGCCGCCACGTAGCGCTCGTCGATGTCCGGCTCACCGAACGCGCTCTGGACGAGCAACCTGGAAGCCTTGCGATCGGCCTTCAGGTCGACGCGGGCGACGAGTTCGTCGCCGAGCAGGAACGGGAGCACGTAGTAGCCGTACTGACGCTTCGGTGCCGGCACATAGATCTCGATGCGATAGCGAAACCCGAACAACCGCTCGATGCGATCGCGATTCCAGACGACTGGATCGAACGGACTGAGCAACGCTCGCGCCGAGACCCGACGGGGAATGGTCGCATCGGGATCGAGGTAGGCCGGCTTCGACCAGCCCTCCACCGTCGCTGCGACGAGTCGGCCCTCCTCGACGAGCTCGGCCAGCAACGTCCTGGTGTGCGACAGCCGGTGGTAGTCGGTGAGATCCGACGCGGTGCCGACACCATGATGTCGTGCGGCCATCACCAGCAGTTCCTTCTTGGCGTCGTGCGTGGGCGGACCGGGCAGCGCCAGCACGTCGGCGGGGATCACGCGTTCGGCGAGGTCGTACAGCCGAGCGAAGTCGTTCGGCCGTCGGCGCGCCGCGACCTCTCCGGTCCGGAAGAGGTGCTCGAGCGCGAGCTTGCCGTCGTCCCAGTCCCACCAGGTGCCCTTCGGTCGGTCGCGCATCTCGAGGTCGCTCGCCACGAGCGGACCCTCGGCGCGCACCCGATCCAACACGCCGTCGACCAGCGACCGATTGTCGGACGCCCAACGGCGCAGCGACTTCCAGCGCGGATGCTCCGACATCGCCCACCGCTGGAGCGGATAGAGATCGATCGGGACGTGGCACGCCTCGTGCACCCAGAACTCGAACAGGTCCACGTGTCGTGTCGCGTCGTCGATCAACGTTCGAGGGTGCGCGCCGAGCCGGGAGAACAGCACCAACTCCTGGCTGCGCGCCAGGACGTTGACCGAGTCGATCTGGATGAGCCCCATCCGACCGACGATTCCGCGAAGATGACGACGATCGACTCGTCCAGCGGGCCGTGCGACCGTGAACCCCTGGGCACCGAGCGCGAGTCGACGAGCCTGCGAGTTGGAGAGTCGCGCAGTCGTCATCGCCAAAATGTAACGATTGGTGTCAGACACCAATCGTTACAGGTCAGTCGTCGGCGACGGTGATCCCGACCGCGTTGATCACGACGTCGGTCTTCGGCTTGTCGCCACCACCGGTCGGGACGCGCTGCATCTGGTCGACGATGTCGAGGCCCTTCACGACCTGGCCGAACAGGCTGTAGGCCGGGGGCAGGCCGACGCCGGACGGGCCCGAGACGATGAAGAACTGGCTGCCGTTGGTGTTCGGGCCGGCGTTGGCCATGGCGACCGAGCCGATCTGGTACTCGCGCGGCTTGGGCAGCTCGTCGTCGAACCGGTAGCCAGGGCCACCGCGTCCCGTTCCGGTCGGGTCGCCGCCCTGGCACATGAAGCCGTTGATGATCCGGTGGAAGATCACTCCGTCGTAGTAGTGGTTGAGGGCGAGGAAGACGAAGTTGTTCACCGTCTTGGGTGCCTTCACCGCGTCGAGAGCGATCACGATCTCACCGAGGCTGGTGTCGAGCTTCGCCGTGTATCGCTTCGACGGGTCGATACCCATCTCGGGAGCTTGCTTGAAGTCCTGCTGTTTCGGAGCAGAACCATCGAACGGGGGGAACGCTGTAGCCATTCGTTCGACCCTACCGGCTCGGCGTTCTGCGGCGACTAGCGTCGGCGTCGTGACCGACGTCTCCCCCGAGCATCCGGACGTACGAGATGTGTCTGACACATCGTCTACGGATCCCGCGCCTGCCGCTGACGCACCCGTGGTCGACCTCGACGCGATCGAGCGTGACCTCGCCGCCGTCGAACGAGCGCTCGAGCGCCTGTCCGAGGGCACGTACTGGACCGATGAGGTGACCGGCGAGCCGATCCCCGATCACGTCCTGGTCGCCGACCCGACCGCCCGGCGGGCGTGATGCAACGAAAGGCAGTCGCCGGGTTGGCGTCGGTGGTGGCACTCGCCGCCGGGTTGGCCGCGGCAGCGCAGACGGCCAAGCAGTCGCCACTCACCAGCCGGTTCAATCGCTCCGCACGGGTCTGGAAATTGTCGGCGCGCAACTCGGTGCGCTTCGGCGTGTCGAAGGTTCGCGGGATCGGATCGGCGGAGGAGCGGCGGGCGCAGCTCGACGAGCAGTTCGCCATCCGCACCGCCGAGGACGTGGCGAAGGAACTCGGTGAGATGAAGGGCGTGCTGATGAAGGCGGGTCAGCTCATCTCGTTCATCTTCGAGGCGCTTCCCGACGAGGCGCAGGAGGCGCTTGCGACGCTGCAGGCCGACGCCGCCCCGATGGCACCGACGCTGGCAGCCAACGTCGTGAAGGGAGACTTCGGCAAGCCTCCCGAGAAACTGTTCCTCGACTGGGCCGACATGCCGGTCGCGGCCGCATCGATCGGCCAGGTCCACCGGGCCGTCACCCACGACGGGCGCGACGTCGCGGTGAAGGTGCAGTACCCCGGCGTCCACGAAGCGATCGAGAGCGACCTCGACGC
>JBGTCW010000262.1:0-5172 GCA_041748635.1 Ilumatobacteraceae bacterium
AACGGGCGGCCGCTCGCCGCTGGGATCGCATCGCTCGACACTCCCACCGATCCGCTGGCCGCGGTCTGGCACGTCGGCGACTTCCTGCGGGAGTACCGCGGCGACTGCCACAACGCGGCCTGGGTGGCCGCCGGGCTCACGGCCACGGACATCGGGATCCTCACGGAGCTCTCGTGGGCAATGCCGGCGCGCAGCTACAGCCGGACGCGGGGGTGGACCAACGACGAGTTCGACCAATCCGAGCACCGGTTGCGCGACTTCGGATTCCTCGACGGCGCCGGCACGGAAGTCCAGCTGTCGCCGGATGGGCGTCGTGCGCGCGAGCAGATCGAGGTCGAGACGGACCGCCAGATGCGTCCGGCGCTCGATGCGCTCGGCAACGACATCGACGAGGTGTTCGACCTCCTCGCTCCCTGGGGAGCGGCGATCCGAGCCGGCAAGGGCTACCTCCCTTCCGGCCCGCACGACCTCGGCTGAGCTCGCAGTCGCCGACTTTCCGAGTCAGCCTTCGGCGAAGCGGATGTCGACCTTGGGGCACTGCGCGAGCAGGTCGGCCATGGCGACGCTCACCGCCCTCAGGTCGATCCCCGCAATGAACGAGTTCAGCGTGAGGTGGGCGAGCACCCAGCCGGGGTCGGCGGCCCATGGCGGCAGGAAGCGGGCCGGCTTCACCAGTCCCTGGCTGCGCAGCTCGGCGAGGGCCGGCACTGCGAACAGGTCGAGCTTGCCGGAGAACAGCAGCGCGAGGGTGTCGGCGCGTCCCGTCATGAACGCAGCACGGATGAAGGTGGTGACCGACAGGTAGCCGGAGAGGTAGGTGCAGTCCTTCGTGAACGGAGCACCGCCGCTCAGCGGGGCGCCGCGGAAGATCCGTCGGGTCGCCTCGTACGCCTGCTCGGGATTCGGCGTCCGTTCGAGGAACCATCGGTACAACTCGATGAAGTCGGCGCCGTCGACGACGAGCTGCACACCGATGATCCGATCGGCAAGTCGTCGTAACCGGTCGAGGCCGAGCGTGCCCGACACGTACTCCGAATAGACCGCCAGTCCCTCCTGGGTGCGCGTCGTTCCGGGGTGACCGATGGCGAGAATCGGAATGTCGGTCTGCGATCGGCCGTTCAGCCCGGTTCCGACATGGATGAATGCCTCGTGGTTCAGCAGCTGTGCCGCGTCCTTGTTCGTGAACGCGGCACCGCGCCGGATCCTGATCCGGGTCGTCGTCGCCGTGGCATTGGCGGACAGTTCGTCGACGAGGAGGACCTCGGGAGCGGCATCACCGAAGTGCTCTTGTACCTGCGTCTCGATGTACGCCGCGACGTGCTCGCCGGTCTGCGAGCGGACCACGGGGGCGATGAGCGCAGCGTCGTGGAGTTCACTGAGGGCGCTGTGGACGCGGCGAGCGAGTTCGAGGGGTGTCGCCGGATCGAATCGAAGTGGTTGATCGGGCACGCCGTACAGCGCACGGCTGTGCTCGAAGAACTCTGGTCGGCCTCGCGCCGACAACATCCGTGCGGCCGACTCGATGGCGTCTGCCTCGCGTCCGAGCCAGTCATCAACGACGTGGCCGGGTTGCAGTAGGGCTCGTGCGGCGGCGACGCCGTCGAGCGTCGGCGTCGGATCGACGGGAGCGTACGTCGGCTGGGGAAGCCGTTGGGCGCCGCCGGCGAGGAACTCGTCGCGGAGCTCCGCAGGCCAGACGAGTGCGGACAGCACCCGCATCGGCTTCGCGACGTCGTGCAGGATCGTGGCGGCCGAACGGTATCGATCGGCGTTCTCGGGCAGCGGCATTGGGGCACTGTTGCAGGCATCCTGCGCACCGTCGCGGATGGTGCCCGCCCGTGGCCTGCCAGCGCAGGGGTGCTGCGCGAGCATGGGTGCATGCCCGAGAGCCGCCCGACGCGATGACGCAGTCCGAGGAGAGCTCACGGCTGCTGCCGGGCCGTGTGATCGCAGGGATGTCGGCGGTGCTCGTCGTGTTCAACGCCGACGGTGAGATCGATTGGTCGGCCACCGAGGCGCACATCGGTCGCACCGCGCACGCCGGTCTGACGCCGGCGGTCAACATGGACACCGGATACGTCCAGCTGCTCGATGCCGACCAGCGCCGCCGCGTCCTCGACCTCGCTGCCGGGGTCACGGGTGGCGAGTTCGTCGCCGGGGCGTTCGTCGCTGACCGGCCCGGCGATCCGTTCGACCTCGGTGCCTACGACGCGGCGTGCCAGGAGATCGCCGCCCGCGGCGCCACGCCGGTGATCTTCCCGTCGCACGGCCTCAACTCGCTCGACGACGATGGATGGGTTGCGGCCTTGGCCGCGATCGGGGATCGAGTCGACGAGTTCATCGGCTTCGAACTCGGCCCGATGTTCGTTCCGTACGGCCGAATCCCGTCGCTCGATGCCTACGAGGCGATGCTCGGGATCGCGGCGTGTACCGGAGCGAAACACTCGTCGCTCAGCCGCGAACTCGAGTGGGATCGCCTGGCGATCCGCGATCGGGTGCGCCCTGAGTTCCGCGTGCTGACCGGCAACGACCTCGCGATCGACATGGTGATGTACGGCTCGGACTACCTGCTCGGCCTGTCGACGTTCGCGCCCGAGGCATTCGCCGCACGCGACCGGATGTGGTCGAACGGTGATCGAAGATTCCACGAACTGAACGACCTGCTGCAGTATCTCGGCCAGTTCAGCTTTCGGGCGCCCGTGCCGGGCTACCGGCACGATGCGGCGATGTGGTTCGAGTTGCGTGGGTGGGCGTCGTCGAGCCGCACTCCCGACGGCGTCGCGCAGCGTCCGACGTCCGACCGTGCCGTGCTCGTGGACATCCTCGGTCGCCTCGAGGAGCTCACATGAGCGGCGTCGATCGCGGCGATGCGCGATCGACCGGACGCTGGACCCAGGTCAAGAAGCTCACCACCGTCGACGCCGTTCGTGCGCACTGCGCCGAGCTCGGCGTCGACATCCCCATCGACGAACACGTCGACCCGTCTGGGCCCCTCGCCGAAACGGTGACGATCCGCCACGGTGCCGACGTACACGATGTGCCAGGCACATCGTGTATGTCGAGGGCTGACGGCGCGCTGACGGCACCGAACCGGTTCGCGGTGCTGCCGATGGAGGGCTGGGATGCTACGTCCGACGGCCGGCCGACCGATCTCGTACGCCGGCGCTGGCAACGCATCGGAGCGAGCGGTTGCGGTCTGGTGTGGGGCGAAGCCACCGCGGTGCGCGATGACGGACGCGCCAACGCGAACCAACTGCTGCTCGGGGAGGACACCGTCGACGACATCGCGGCGCTGCGCGGGTTGCTCGCGCCGGGCCAGGTGACCGGACTCCAGTTGACCCACTCGGGGAGGTGGTCACGCCCCGACGGAGCGCCCGCGCCGCGGACCGCGTACTCGCACCCGCTCCTCGATGGTCGGGTCGGTGCTGACGAGCGAGCGGTGTTCAGCGACGACGAGCTCGACGACCTCGCCGAGGCCTACATCAGCGCTGCCGTGCTCGCCGACCAGGCCGGGTTCGACTTCGTCGACGTCAAGCACTGTCACGGCTATCTGCTCCACGAGCTGCTCACCGGCTACGACCGCCCGGGTCGGTTCGGCGGCGACCTGCACGGCCGCACCGAGTTCCTCCGAACGGTCGTGAGCGGCATCCGTACACGGGCGCCGAGGCTGGCGATCGCCGTCCGGCTCTCGGCGTTCGACATGATGCCGTTCGTCGCCGGCGACGGGGGAGTGGGCGAGCCCGAGTCGGCCGACCCGTACCGTCACGCATTCGGTGGCGACGGCACCGGTCTCGGCGTCGACCTGGCCGAGGCGCACGCGTTCCTCGATATCGTTGCGGAGCTCGGCATCGGCCTCGTCGGCGTCACCGCCGGCAGCCCGTACTACAACCCGCACATCCAGCGCCCTGCGTACTTCCCGCCGTCGGATGGGTATCTGCCGCCGGAAGATCCGTTGGTCGGTGTGGCTCGCCAGATCGCCGTCACGGCCGAACTCAGTGCCGCGCATCGTTCGCTGACGATCGTCGGATCCGGCTACTCGTACCTGCAGGAGTGGTTGGCGAATGTCGGCCAGGCGGTTGTTGCCGGCGGGGGAGCCTCGATGGTCGGCCTCGGTCGGATGGCGTTGTCGTACCCCGACCTGGCCGCCGATGTGCTGGCGGGTCGGACCCTCCAGCGCAGCCTGATCTGCCGGACGTTCAGCGACTGCACCACCGCGCCGCGCGCCGGGCTGGTGTCGGGATGCTTTCCACTCGATCCGTTCTACAAGGAGCACCCGCAGCGGGTCGAACTCACCCGAGCGAAGCGCGCCGCCAAGGAGAGGTTGCGGTGACGCCGGCGGCGTCTGGTACGTGATCGGGTGATTGGTGGCCTGGCAGACTGGAGGCGAGGAAGGGATCTGCGTATGACGTCCGCCATCGACATCGGCAACCTCGTCAAGACCTTCGGGACCACCCGCGCGCTCGACGGACTGGACCTCGAGGTGCGCACGGGGGAGGTGCACGGGTTCCTCGGCCCGAACGGCGCTGGCAAGACGGTCACGATTCGGATCCTCCTCGGTCTGCTCCGCGCCGATAGTGGGTCGGCGTCGTTGTTGGGCGGCGATCCGTGGCATGAAGCGGTCGAGTTGCATCGCCGGATTGCGTACGTGCCAGGCGACGTCAATCTGTGGCCCAACCTCTCCGGCGGTGAGACCATCGATCTGCTGGCGCGATTGCGCACCGGATCGAGTGGCCGCAGTCGCGTCGACGAACTCGAGCGCTCGAAGCGTGACGAGCTGATCGAACGGCTCGCGCTCGATCCGACCAAGAAGAGTCGCACGTACTCGAAGGGCAATCGTCAGAAGGTGGCGCTCATCGCAGCGCTCTCTTCCGATGCGGAGCTGCTCCTGCTCGACGAACCGACGTCGGGACTCGACCCCCTGATGGAGTCGGTCTTCCAGGAGTGCATCGTGGATGCGGCGGCCGACGGGCGAACCGTGTTGCTCTCGAGCCACATCCTCGCCGAGGTCGAGAAGCTCTGCGACCGCGTCACCATCATTCGTCAGGGCCGAGCGGTGCAGACCGGCACCCTCGACGAGATGCGGCACCTCACGAGGACGAGTATCGCGGTGTCGACCGAACGTCCGATCGACGGACTCGATGCGATCGGGGGCGTGCACGACGTCATCGCCGA
>JBGTCW010000263.1:0-1556 GCA_041748635.1 Ilumatobacteraceae bacterium
CCACACACGTGGGACGGCGACGAGGTCGTCGTGCCCGAGGCGGTCGAAGCACAGGTCGACGCGTTGTTCGATGAGCTCGACCGGGTCCTCGGGCCGTTCGCCATCGTGCTCGACGACGACGCCGAGTCGACCGAGTTCGGCCTCGACGAGTGGTCCGACGCCGATCGAGCGGTGCTGACCGAGGCCCTCATCGCGTCGGAGGTCCCGCATCGCTGGGACGCCACCACCGTGGTGGTCGCGGCCGACGCCGAACACGCGGTCGACGACCTGCTCGATGCGATCGAGGCCGGCGAGTTGCTGAGCGACGGCGGCGACACCGACGCAGCACCGCCCGAAGGCGCGTTGAGCACGATGTTCCTCGCCGCCGACCGTCTGGCGAAGGACCCGATGGACGCGGGCGCCCGCACCGATCTGCTCGAGATCGCCCCGCTGCTCGACCCCCGGACGCCGCCCTACGGGATGGCTCATCGACCATGGGCCGGCGCCGTGAGCGGCGTCGACGCCATCACCGGGTTGATCGACGTCGATGCCGCCACCGGTTCGCCGGGCGACACCGAGGAGTCCGCCATCATCGGCGCTGCGCAGGACCTGCGCTCGCTGCTGCGACCTTACGTCTGATCGCCGTGCTGCTCGCAGAGATCGAGATCTGGCACAGCCGTCCGGCACAGCCGACGCGGCGGCTCGCACTGGGGCACCTGGTGCTCCCGATCGATCCGTCGCCGGGCTTCGGCGGGCTCCTGCTCGGAGCCATCGTGGCCGAGTATCTGTACGGCGTCGACGACGATCTGGTCACCGACGTGCACCGCCTGCTCGCCTCGATCGAGCGCGGTGACCGCATCGTGCAGCCCCGCTTGCGTCACCGCTTCCAGGTCGATCGCCACGGTCTCGCCAAGAGCCACCACCGCATGCTCGGCAACGGCGACGACATCTCCTTCGACTTCCACTCGGTCGGCACCGACCTGTCGCAGGTGCTCGGAGCGATCTATGCCGTCGAGCGTCTCGCCCTCGAGCATCGCCGTCGGGTGGTGCCGGTGCTGCAGAAGGCGGCGCGATGGCGCGGGCCCATCGGTCCCGCCATGATCCAGTACCTCGCCGGTTCGCAGACGATCGCGCTCGAAGCACTCGCCGATCCGAGAGCGTGGGCGCTGCAGGTGCTGGGCTTCGAGGTCACAGCGAAATCCCCGTCGAAGCGTGACGTGATGGCCAAGTTCCGTGAACGGATGCGCGACGTGCACCCCGACCACGGCGGTGACAGCGTCGACGCGGCGAAGGCGATGAGTGATCTCGCCGAAGCGCGTCGCGTCTTGAGCGCAGCACCGGAGTGACACGTCGGATGACGTGCTGGGGTCGCTGCTGATGGCCGTCCCGACGATCTTGCTCTATCCCGGTGCGGGATCGGACCGCGAGCACTCGACCCTCGTGGCGATCGAGCGGACCATCGGCACGGGTGCGTCCGTCGAGCGGCACGACTTTCCCTATCGAAAGCAGGGCCGTCGCGCTCCGGACCGGGCACCGACACTGATGGCGGCGATCCGCGACGACCTCGCCACGGTGCG
>JBGTCW010000264.1:0-4696 GCA_041748635.1 Ilumatobacteraceae bacterium
TCAGAGACGGCGGATGTCGGGGTTGACGGATCGGGGCCCGCGTCGGGGGACCGAGACCCCCGCGGTGAACAGCAGCCGGACGACGCGCTGGCGGTGTCCGCTCCATGGCGCCAGATGTCGGCACATGATCTCGTCGCCGCCTTCGTCGGCCGAAAGCCGGTGCGAATCTCCGGTGAACGCGAAGTTGACCATCGTCGGCAGGCCGTAGTCCCGCAGCACGATCGTGTCCGGGTCGCCGTGCGTGGCGGTGATCACCGACGTCGCTGTCCAGTCCCCGAGCCCGGGCAACGCCGACAGGCGGACCTTGGCATCTGCCGGAGTCATGGCCGCGGCCTCCTCGAGACGGCCGGACCGGCGGGCGGCGAGCAGGATCGCGTCGGCACGGCGCCGTTCGACATTGAACCGGTGCAGCTCGACGTAGCTCTTCGAAGCCACCACCTCCGCAGACGGCGGGAGTCGAAGCTCGCACGGACCCGGAGCCGGTTCGCCCCACGCATACACCAATCGTGTCCAACTCTTCATCGCCTCCTCGGTGGTGACACGTTGGCCGAGCAGGACGAGGAGCAGCTCCTGCCAGATCACGCCGGCCGCAGGCAGTCGGATACCGGGGTGCTGCCGGGCCAAGCGCGCAACCGCCTGATGCAGCGACGGATCGAAGCCGTCGACGTCGTCGTGGAGCCCGACCCAGTGGGGTGCCCGATCGATCAACCAGTCGGCGCCGCTCCCCCACGCCTCGGCCGTCGTGGTTCCGTCGTGGCCCCAGGTCAACCGCATCACGCCGGCACCCTGCGGCGTCAGGACCGCCTTCGCAAAGCTCGTTGCCGTCCAGCGAGTGGTGGGATCGCGAGGGAAGACCCCGAGTGGTTTGAGCGTCGAACGAAGATCGATCTCGCCGGTGTGCAGCACGCGACGGGCGGTCATCGACGGCCGCCGGTGACTCAGGCGCCGACGAGGGTGCGCCAGTCGGCCGGGTAGGCGGCCGACACCTGCGCCGGCGTCATGCGCAGCGTGCTCTCGGGCGGCAGATCGGCGACTGCCCGCGACTCCATGTAGTGATGGCCGACGAGTCGGAGACCCTCGAACATCCGGCCGCGAAGGGCCACCAACTCGGCTGGAGGTGTCGCGTCGTAGAAGCCCCATATGGTGAACGCGATCGTGAGGTCGTGCACCACGGGCGCCCGCGAGAACATCGACGCACGGCGCAGCGCCACACCGAGACACCCGCGAATGACGTCATCGACGTTCTCGCCAGGCTGAAGCTGGATCTTCGGCCGCAACGTGGCGGCGATGCGCAAGGCGAAACCCTGGTCGGGGCCGGGTTCACCGAGGCGCGGTCCAGCTGGTTGGAATCCTTCGATCTCGCCGGGGCGGTCCGGCATCCACGACGTCGGGACGTGATCGGGCGACTCGTACGAGCGCGGATGCACCGTGGGCGGAACCGGGCTGAATCGAGGGGCGGCCATCGCTGCTCTTTCTACCACTCGGTGTAACGATTGGTGTCAGACACCAATCGTTACACCGAACGCAGCGAGTGGTGCAGGAGCCCGTAGATCAGGCTGTCTTCGAGGGCGCGCCACGAGGCTTCGATGATGTTGGCGCTGACGCCGATGGTGGTCCAGTCGCGCTCGCCGTCGGTGGCCGACAGCAGCACTCGCGTGGTCGAGCCCGTTGCGCTCGAACCGTCGAGGATGCGCACCTTGTAGTCGGTGAGGTGGATGTCGGCGAGCTCCGGCAGCATCGTGCCGACCGCCTTGCGCAGGGCGGTGTCGATGGCGTTGACCGGTCCGTTGCCCTCGGCCACCCACACGCGACGTTCGGCGTCGTCGCCCTCGCCCACCCACACCTTGACGGTCGCCTCCGTGGTGAACTCACCGCCCCGCAACTCGTCGGTGATCACCCGCATCGACTCGACGCGGAAGAACTCGGGCACTTGGCCCGCCGCACGGCGCATCAGCAATTCGAGCGACGCGTCGGCTGCCTCGAAGTGATATCCCTCGTGCTCGAGACGCTTCAGTTCGTCGATCACCTCGTTGATCGCCGCCCCATCGAGCTCGATACCGATCTCGTCGGCCTTCATCTGGATCGTTGCCCGACCGGCCATCTCCGACACGACGAACCGGGTGCCGTTGCCGACCGTCTGTGGGTCGATGTGCTCGTAGGCGTCCTTCGCCCGCACGATCGCCGACACGTGCAAACCCGCCTTGTGCGCGAACGCCGACGACCCCACGTAGGGCGCCTGCGGATTCACCGCCCGGTTGAGCGTCTCGGCCACGTGGTGGCTGACCGCGGTGAGACGCTCGATGCGACCGTCGGGCAAGCACGTGTAGCCGAGCTTGAGCTGGAGGTTCGGGATCACGGTGGTGAGGTTGGTGTTTCCGGTGCGCTCACCGAGGCCGTTGAGCGTGCCCTGCACGTGGCCGGCGCCCGCCTCGACCGCCGCCATCGAGTTGGCGACCGCGCAGCCCGTGTCGTCGTGGCAGTGGATGCCGATGATCGCGTCGTCGCCAACGTGCGCCTTGACGTCGGCCACGATCCGGCCGACCTCACTCGGCAGCGTGCCGCCGTTGGTGTCGCACAGCACGAGGTGCGTCGCACCGTTCACCACCGCTGCCTCGATGGCTCGCAACGAGAACTCGGGGTTGGCCCGGTATCCGTCGAAGAAGTGTTCGAGATCGACGAGCACCATGCGACCCTGCGCCGTGAGATGCTCGACCGAATCGGCGATCATCGCAACGCCCTCGTCGAGCGTCGTCTGCAGCGCTTCGACCACCTGGTACTCCGAGCTCTTCGCAACGATGCACACCGCCGACGTGTTGGCCTCGACCAGGTTGCGCAGCGTTGCGTCGTCATCGACCTTCCCGCGTGGCCGACGGGTCGATCCGAACGCCACGAGCGTCGCGGTGGACAGGTCCAACTCGCGCTGCGCACGGGCGAAGAACTCGATGTCCTTCGGATTGGCCCCGGGCCAACCACCTTCGATGAAGTGCACGCCGAGCAGATCGAGCTGCTCGGCAATACGCAGCTTGTCGTCGACCGTCGCGGAGACGCCCTCGACCTGGAGACCGTCTCGCAATGTGGTGTCGAAGATCTCGACGTGTCGCATGAAGTGCTCCCGAGAAACGAAAGAGCCGCCCGAAGGCGGCTCGACGAACACGTGGGGGTGCCACGTGTTCTACAGAATGATGATGATGGCGGCGAGTTCGTGACGCATCACTCTGCATTCAACCCTGCTCGGGGTCCGATATCAACTCCTGTCGGGTTCAGGTGCCGAGCGCGTCGGCGACGACGGCACCGAACATCGCAAGGTCCGCCCTCGTCATCGCGGCGTCCCCGTGGAGTTCGAACTGCGAGATGAGGCCGTCGATACCGGCCACCAGGAGTCGTCCGGCGCACGCGAACCCGATCGACGGTTCAGCCTCGGGCCCCAGTGCCGCCTCACGCCGCAGCAGATGCTCGGGAAAGCGGTTCCACCGTTCTGTCTGTTCGCGGGTCCACGCATCACTTGCGGGCGTGAGGTCCCCGATGACGATCGCGAAGCGAGCAACATCGAGCAGCCCGCCCACGGCGCGGCACAGATCCTTCGCTGCCGCCTGGATCCCCGCGCCCCGAGGGACCCCCGCTTCGAGTTCGGCGAGCAGGTCGGTGATGACCTGGTCGAACGCGGCGCGAACGATCTCATCCTTCGACCCGAACGTGTAGTGGAGGCTGGCCAGCGGCGCGCCGGCCTCGGCAGCGATCGCACGGGTGGTCACCTGGCCGACGCCATCGCGTTGCATCACCCGGATCGCCGCTTCGATCAACTGCTCGCGACGGTCGACCTGCGACATGTAGGTCATCTGCGCATCTTACCGATGAGAACTTGGTCACACGACCTTGTCATCTGACCAACTGATGCCTATGTTGGTCGCATGACCAACATGAACGTCACGAGTCCGGCTCCGACGGAGGCCGTGACGTCTTGTGACACGCAGCGAGTGACCCGGGCCGAGCAGCGGCAGCTGCTTCCGCTCGCCGGCGCCGAGTTCGCCGTGCTCCTGGGTGGCCAAGCCTGGTTCGTGGCATTGACCTGGATCCTGATCGAGCGCGGTGAGTCCGGCTCGACCATCGGGTTCGTGCTCATGATCGGTGCGATCCCGCGGGCGATCCTGATGCTGTTCGGCGGAGCGATCACCGACCGGTACCGACCCGTCATCGTCCTACGAATCGCGACCGCCGCGATGGCTGCACTGATCACCATTGCAGCAGTGCTCCAGATCAACGGGGAGATTCCAATCTGGCAGCTGGCGCTCCTGGCGGCGTTGTTCGGTAGCACCGATGCGTTCTTCTACCCTGCCGTCGGCGGGCTGATCCCCCAGATCGTCTCCCCCGAGCGGCGCAACCGGGCTAACGCGCTCATTCAGATGTGCGACCAACTCACACAGATCGCCGGGCCGGTCATGGCGGGCATCCTCATCGCCCGCCATGGCGAGGTCACGACGCTGTCGGTCATCGGGAGCTGCTTCGCGCTCGGGCTGTTGGCATTGATGTTCCTGCGAGCGGGATCGGGCAGCGTCCCCGCCGTCGGGGCGCCGTCGGTCCGCAGTGCGATCGGTGAAGCACTGCGATTCGCCTGGCGCACCGTCGACGTTCGGCTCTGTCTGATCGTCGCCGCCGCGTTGTCGCTCGGCACCGTCGGTCCGGTCAGCGTCGGCGGGGC